>SKXH01000095.1 GCA_007128495.1 Bacteroidota bacterium | reverse complement strand
TACCGGTTTTTCGACAAGTATGAAAAGGGAACGAATGCGCGGGCATGGCTCTTCCGGATTATGAAAAATTCATACATCAATGATTACAGAAAAAAAACCCGTGAACCCGACAATCTTGAATTTAATGAAGGGGAGTATTCGTATCTCGACTCGATGCACTCAAGCCGCGATACGACCGATGTACGCGAACTGTTATACCGTAATTTACTCGATGACGATATCAGCGGCGCGCTTGCCGATCTTCCGGAGAATTTTAGAACTGCAATTGTGCTACGGGATATTGAGGGGTTAACGTATGAAGAGCTTGCAGAATTTTTCGATATCCCGATCGGTACCGTACGTTCACGTTTGCATCGTGCACGGAAGGCGCTCGGTGAGAAGCTGGTTGAATATGCACGAGACAGAGGATACGACGTTGAAGAGTTTCTTGAGTCATTGGACTAAACGGTAAAGAATCACAATGAAAGATACACAAACATTAGAACGCAGCACAAGTACATCGCCGATCTGTATTCATCACGTTGCAATCAACGTGAAAGACCTGCAGCGGTCTATCGATTTTTTTAAAGATCTTGTCGGCTTACATGTTATCGACCGGGATGATCATTCGGCCAAACTCTCAATCGGTGATTCGGAAATAGTACTTTTTCAACTCCCCTCGGATATAAATATTCCACCCGGTAATAAAGAAGAACATCCGGCGAGTCTGAACCATATTGCACTCGAAATACATCCCGCACTCTTTGAAAAATATCACCGCTGTCTGAAAGATAACGGCGTTACAATTACCTTCGGACCGGTAAAGCGCCGTCATGGCTATGCACTTTATTTCCTCGATCCCGATGGAAATAAAATTGAACTCTTTTACAGCAATGTTTCCAGAAACGGAAACTAACAAAGTCTGGTATTCCTTTCATTTTTTTATTATAATAACCCTGTAACAACGTACCTTTAATTATTACCAATCGATTTTTATGAATGATATAACGAATAAAGTAGTGGTGATTACCGGAGCAACCAAGGGACTCGGTCTGGCGCTCGCACGCGGTTTCGCACAAAGCGGTGCCCGGCTATCAATTTGTGCGCGCAGCAAAGACGCTCTCACCGGTGTTGAAAAAGAACTGACCGGTGCAGGCGCCGAGGTTTTCAGTATGCCGATAGATATAAAAATACCGGATCATGCGGAGAATTTTGGTTCCGAAACACTGGATCGATTCGGACAGGTCGATGCGGTTATCAACAACGCTTCGATGCTCGGACAGCGCGTACCAGTATCGGACTATCAATATTCGACATGGAAAGATGTCATCGACGTAAACATCAACGGCACCTTTCTTATAACCAAAGTGTTTCTGCCTGCAATGATGAAACAGCGGAGCGGTTTGATTGTCAACCTTAGTTCGGGGGTAGGGGCGGTAGGCAAACCGAGATGGGGTGCGTATTGCGTGTCGAAATTCGGGGTAGAGGGATTCTCTTATATGCTTGCCGAAGAAATGCGTGATTATAATGTTCGTGTGAATATCGTTAATCCCGGCGCGCTTGCGACCGAGATGCGCCGCGCCGCATATCCCGACGAGGATCAATCGAAATTAAAAAAGCCGGAAGATATATTTAAAGTGTTCCGGTACCTCGTCTCGGACGATTCAAAAGATATGACGGGAGAACGGATCAATGCTCAGGATTTTTCGGTACCGGTAACGTCATAATTTTTTGTGCAATCTAATTCTGAATGTAGTCCCCTCACCGGGGCGTGATTCTTTTATAAACAATTTACCGTGGTGATAATCTTCAATTATACGCTTCGATAAGCTGAGACCGAGTCCCCATCCTCGCTGTTTGGTACTATAGCCCGGCCGGAATACATCTTTCCTGGCCCGTTTATCGATACCTCTACCGGTATCGGTAACGTCAATGTTTATCGAAGATCGGGAATCGTGAAGCGCTATATTGATCGTGCCGGTGTGGTTCTCGATTGCGTCGAGCGCATTTTTAATAAGATTTTCGAGCACCCATTCGAACAATTCGGCGTTAAGTTTTGCCCGATATTCGGACTCGGTATCGAAGGAGATTGTTACTTGTTTTCTCGTTTGGGGGATTCGCCGCGCGATGTATTCGATCACCCGGTTGATAGTTTCGTTTACCGATGTTTCCTGCAGTTCTGGTGTCGAACCGATCTTCGAAAACCGCGCTGCGATCTTGCGCAATCTGACAATATCCTTATCCAGCTCGGATAATGTTTCTTGAACTTGGGGATTGTCGTGACCGTACTCTCTGAGCAATTCCACCCATCCCATAATACTCGATAACGGCGTTCCGATCTGATGGGCGGTTTCTTTTGCCATTCCAACCCAGATATTCGATTGTTCATTTCTTTTAATGTAACTGAAGCCGGTATATGCAATGAGTACGAATAAGCCGGCGAGTGCAACTTCAACGAACGGCAGCCAGCGGAGCTGCCTGATTAATTCGGACTCACCGTAGTGCAGGTGATTAAGCACTATCATTTCGCCGTTCGATTCATACGTTACCTGAATCGGATCCCGTTGTTGATCCATTTCGTGCAAGAGGTCTTGAAGAAATTCCCGTTGTGTTTCGGCCGTTGCATCCGGATCGAGTCGTATGTTTTTTACATAATCGGTGTACGGATAGATCGGTTCACGGTTTTCGTCGGTTAGAATTACCGGAAAGTCGATTGCCTTAATGATTTCGTCGAAGATAAACGAAAAATCCCCTTCGCCGGTATCGCCCGATGCAATATATTCAAGCGAACGTGCGTACAGATCGGCGACTTCGTGTTCTTTCTTCTGTAACCGTTCGACAATTGATTGAGTGTAGAGGAGTAATGCACCGACGAGTACAATCGCACCGGCGAGCAGTGCAATTTTAAAATTTGCCGAGCGCGGTGTTTTCCCCATTTTTCTTACCATAGTGATCACACATCCTTAAAGATAGTTTGATCTCTCCGTGCACCGACAGACACAATTCTCACCGGTATGCCGGTTAATTCTTCAAGCCGGGCGACGTATTGTTTCGCCTGTGCGGGGAGATCGCAATACTGTTTAATCTCCGTTAACGACTGCTTCCAGCCGGGTACCGTTTCATAAACAGGAATTAAATTATTTAAACGTTTTTCATCGGATGGAAATGTTTTCAACATTTTCCCATTCAACCGGTATCCTGTACAAATCGATATCTCATCGAAATGGCTGAGGACGTCAAGTTTTGTCAATGCCATTTCCCGGATGCCGTTTATACGGGCAGAGTATTGGAGAAGCATTGCATCGAACCACCCGCAGCGGCGCGGACGGCCGGTAGTCGCTCCGAATTCGTTTCCCCATCTACGCAGTTGCTCTCCGTCATCGCCGGTCAATTCGGTCGGAAATGGTCCGTTGCCGACGCGTGTGGTATATGCCTTTACAATACCGGTTATTTTCGTTATAAACGTCGGCGGAATTCCGAGCCCGGTACACGCTCCGCCGCTCGTCGGATTTGACGAGGTAACATAAGGGTACGTACCGTGGTCTATGTCAAGCAGCGCCCCCTGTGCACCCTCTGCAAGAACGGTTTTTCCTTCTGCCAGTGCGGTATTGAGGTAATAGGATGTATCGGTAATTAATTCATCTATCTGTTTATCGAATTCCTGATACTGCTCGATGATCGATTCGAGTTTCAATTCCTCCTTGCCGTATATCTGCTTCAGCATTTTATTCTTTTCGTCAAGGTTTGCTTTAATCTTTGTGCGGAGGATATCACGATCGAGGAGATCGACAATGCGAATGCCGGTACGGGTAAATTTATCAATATATGCGGGACCGATTCCGCGTCCGGTAGTACCGATCTTCGCTCCCTGTTCCTCGCGCAAGGTGTCGAGAAGTTTATGATACGGCATTATGAGGTGTGCATTATGACTGATAAGCAGCCGCCCTTTGATATCCATACCGAAAGAGCGGAGCATTTCAATTTCTTCAAGAAGCGCTGCGGGATCAACGACGACACCATTACCGATCACACAGGTAACGTTTTCGCTGAATATACCCGACGGGATCAGGTGAAGAATATATTCCTGTTTACCGATGACAACGGTATGACCTGCATTGGCGCCGCCCTGATACCGGGCGACGATATCGACATGCTCACTCAGGTGATCGACAATTTTCCCTTTACCTTCATCGCCCCATTGCGATCCCACGATGATATGTACCGGCATGCCAGAATCCTTTCAGTAGTAAGTACAAACGTAAAAAAACTCCGGTGGAATTGCTGCCCAATCCCTGTGCCGGAGTTTCATGAAAAAATGATATATCAAGATTATCTAAGAAAAACTATTTTGCGCTTCCTCGACGGAAGAATAATTCGGGAACACCGATTGCAGTTTAGCAACGGTGAGCAGCGTTTCGACTTTCGGCGATGCCTTTGCGATCTTGAGCTCACCGCCCATATTGCGCATTGCCGTCAGTCCGCCTATTAACATACCGAGTCCCGAACTGTTTATTACATTTACATTTGAGAGATCGAGAATGACCCGTTTGATCCCTTTGTCACCAAGCTCGTGGAGTTTTTCATTCAGATGTAATGCATCCGGCCCGCCCATCACGTTTCCATTGAGTTCGATGACCGCTGTACCGTTTTGTTCGTTGAGTGATAATTCCACGCGGCTTATTCCTTTGTTAAGTTGATTATGATACTTTATGTGCTGCCTTTGCTTTTTGTTGTGATCGGGTTACCCACTCGATCACTAAAGAACTTGCAATATAAATCGACGAGTATGTACCGATGATCACACCGATTATCAAGGTAAATGCAAAGCCGCGGGTTACTTCACCGCCGAACACAAACAGTATCACAAGCACGATAAGGACCGTACCCGAAGTAATGATCGTCCGGCTGAGCATGTCGTTGATACTCTTGTTGATCACATCATACAAACTCCAGCTCCGGTAGAGTTTTAAGTTTTCACGGATCCGGTCGAATACAACAACGGTGTCGTTCACCGAGAGACCGATAATCGTGAGAAACGCCGCTATGAT
>SKXH01000140.1 GCA_007128495.1 Bacteroidota bacterium | reverse complement strand
TTTGAATTAGTCGCTCAGATTTTTACAGGAGGTAAGGGTACTCTTTTTGAAGGTGCCGGCTCGGCGTGGTATGCGGTGTTGCAGTATTCATTTTAATGTGTAATATGTGCGGAGAGCATTCCCTTCAATTGCTTTCTGATCAAGGGGGCCGAAGCTTTTTCTCGGATGAGTTAATTGATTTTCCTACATTCGTTTTGATTCAGAGTTCCGATGTACTTTGCCTGAATAACATTATTTTATCGGCGGATATCAGGAAGCACGTGAAACTTCAGGCGTTTTGCAACCCGTTTCATTGTTTGATCAAAAGTACACAGAGTCAATCTCTCAGGATAAATATTCTCACGGAAGCCGATCGCAGTGGCAAGGTGTACGGCATCCAATGTCCGGCAGCGAGCAAGCTCTTTTTTAGCAACTATAATATCAATCAACCGATCATCAAAAACACCGAGTGTGATCTCTTCAAGAAGTATGCTGAGCAAAACACTGGAATCAAAATAGCGGGCCATCAGACACGGTCTTCCCGGGTTTTTTTATAGATTTGTTTCCATGGAAGGTTGGGATAGTTTTTCTGGATGAGCGTATCCACAATACTCTGTTGCCTTTTGGCTCTTTTTACTTCCCCCGATTTTTCCATTTTTTCCAGCACTATTCTCGTATTTTTGTGTTCAACCGTGATTTTTTTTTCGGTAGAGCGCAATTCGGCAACAACGGTTCCCCTATCTGTTACAAGCACCGTTTCACCCTCTTTTACTAACCGTATATAGCGGCTCAATTCATTTTTTAACTCGCGTATGCCGACTGTTTTCATAATAAACAAATATAGCTACTGTGGCTACAATAATCAAGTACGCACTATTTGCGTGTGAGTATACCCGATTGGTATGTAATTTTGCCTTCCTCAAGGGGCTAATATAACATTTTAGTCGATGGTTCCTCAAACTTTTCGCTCAGATATTTGCCGGAGGAAAGGGTACTCTTTTTGAATGTGCAGGTTCGGCGTGGGATGCGGTGTTGCAGTATTCGTTCTGAAAGGAGTATAAAAGATTACCTTTACGGTATAAATTTACTACCTTATGTCATCCATAAATCCGAAGAACGGTATGTCTTAAATAATTTCTTGAACCAATAATAAAAATTCAGGTACATCACCTAACTGATTCTGTACATTTTATTGCTCTTTATTATTCAATTTAGTATTATGGCAGTGATCTATAGAGGGAAACTATGGAAACACTAAAAAAGAAGTACTCGAGGCAATCAAAAAGCTACCCGATACAGCCACAATCGATGATATAATGTATCGTCTTTACATAAATGATAAAGTTCGCAAGGGGAAAGAGGCAGTCGACCGGGGAGATACCGTATCTCTTGAAGAAATGAAAAAAGAGATACAAAAATGGTGAGATGGTCGGCGCCGGCTAAGGCAGATCTCTGACTTATCCATGATTATATCGCTCAAGATTCTCGTCATTATGCAAAAAAAGTAACCTTTTCGATGTAGACTCAATTACATTAGAGCGCACGTCAGAGGCGTGCAATATTGGTAGAACAATCAGCAAGAGCCAATTTCCCCGGGCGCCTCAGCGAGGTGCAATTATTTGAACTTTTTATCACTGAAAAGCAAGATGTTATTTGAAGCATATTATTTAATATGAAAACCTTCCTCACCCTCGCATGGCGTAATCTCTGGCGCAACAAGCGACGAACGTTTATCACCGTCAGCTCGGTTATGTTTGCTGTTATTCTTGCCATCATCATGCTGTCCATTGTGAATGGTTTTCAGGAGCGGACGATTGAAACAGTCGTCCGGCAGGATACGGGACATTTACAAATCCAGGATGTTCTATACCTTGATGAACCGTCGCTGGATCATTCATTCGAGGACGGTGAAGAGGTGCGAAATGCGATAGAGCCGTTTCAGGATGATATTGAATTTACCGTTCCACGGATACGGGGCTTTTCATTGGCGGCAAAAGATATGGTAACGAAACCGGCTATGGTCACGGGTATCCTGTCCGAGCGGGAAGATCGCATGAATAAATTATCCACGTTTATTGTTGATGGTGCCATGTTTAGCCCTGATGATAATTATGCGGTGGTTGCAGAAGGTCTGGCGAGTATGCTGAACATTTCAGTCGGCGATACGCTTGTGTTGATAGGACAGGGTTTTCAGGCAATGACCGCAGCAGGAAAATACGAAGTAGGCGGGATCATAGAGTTTACTATCCCCGAGCAAAACAACACGATGGTGTATCTCCCTCTTTCCGAAGCGCAGTGGTATTTTGCAGGAGAAAACAGATTAACGAATCTCATACTTATGATCCGGGATGTCGAACGTGTGCACGAACTCGCCGCTGCTATCCAGCAAAATCTTGACGACGAATGGTACCGTGTCAGAACGTGGGATGAACTTATGCCGGACATAGTAGGACTTCTTGAAATGGAAGAAGCTTTTTATAAAATAATGGTGTGGGTTCTTTATATCGTAATCGGTTTCGGGATATTCGGTACCATCCTTACCATGATACACGAAAGAAAGAGGGAGTTCGGAATTCTACTCTCCGTCGGTATGAAACGATATCAGCTTGGATTTATCTGTTTTACCGAGACTGTGTTTATCAGTTTGATTGGTGTTGTTCTGGGATTGTGTCTCGGATTTCCGATTGTGTATTTCCTCCATCACAATCCGATACAATTTACCGGAGAGCTGGCCGATTATATGCTTAATTTCGGTTTGGAGCCGTTGTATCCGTTTTCAATCGCACCGGATATTTTTATTTATCAGGCAATATCCATATTTATCATAACGATGATCGTTGCAATGTATGCCGTGAGAAAAATATTTAAACTAAATGTTATTCAAGCTGCAAGGAATTAGTAAAGCAGTTAATTGTTATTGGTTATTCGTTATTAGATCAGCAACCGGCGCAAACGATACACCATTAACTATTAACTTTATTTCAGTAAAAAGAATCCACAAATACATTAGTACAATATAAAATTGAGTATACTCATCAAAATAGCATGGCGAAACATCTGGAGAAATCCGGCGCGGAGTTCGCTCATCATTGGTGCAATTACCGTCGGGTTGGTAGCCGGCAACTTTATTTCAGCGGCATCGGTCGGATGGATGAATCAGGCATTTGAGGATACCATCGAACGAAGGATTTCCCACATCCAGCTTCACGACCCTGAATTTATTGCCGAGGGTGAAGCCCGTCATCGCATTGAGAATGGTTTTGCTATTGTACAGGAATTACAGGGGCATCCGGCTGTGAAGGCAGCAGCAGGTCGAACGGTACTCGACGGTATGGTAGCATCCCCTCATTTATCAGCCGGTGTAAAAATCAACGGTATCAATCGTGAATGGGAAATGAAAACCACAGGTTCACATGAACAAATTGAGAGGGGTACGTTCTTTACCGATACGGGAAGACTGCCGTCTGTTGTTATCGGTGAGGCATTAGCAGATAAATTACGTGCCGATACAGGTTCACGTATTGTATTAACCTTTCAGGATGTCGAAGGAGAAATGATCAGTGCATCGTTCCGCATAGAAGGTATTTTCATCTCCTCATCAACTGTTTATGAAGAACGAATGATATTTGTTCAGACACAGGAAATAAACGAGCTGATCGGGGATGCAGATGCCGTGACAGAAATTGCAGTACTACTCCATGAATATGATACTTATTTGGCCATAACAGAGGAATTGAAACATGCCTATCCCGGTTTGACTGTCAGAAACTGGGAGAACATTGCACCGGAACTTGCCCTCCAACTCAGACTGACAGAACAAAGTCTTTTATGGATGATCACAATATTCCTTTTCGCAGTCGGATTCGGACTATTAAATACGATCCTTATGTCTGTTCTGGAGAGAACCAGAGAACTCGGGATGCTTATGGCAGTCGGTATGAAAAAAGCAAACGTGTTCGGTATGGTGATTTTAGAGACGGTTATGTTATCCTTGACTGGAGGTATAGTCGGATTAGTTATATCATTCGGATTGGTCAGGTATCTAAACTCAATCGGCATAGATCTATCGGCTGTAGGGGGCGAGAATCTCCGGGAGTTCGGATTTTCACCGGTTGTGTATCCCGATTTAGAAATCATGTTTTATTTTAAAGTTGCAATGCTCGTGGTTATGTTTGCGATCCTGGCGGCATTATATCCGGCGGTAAAAGCTGTTAAGCTTGTCCCGGCTGAGGCGGTAAGACAAGAATGATGGAAGATATCGGAGAAACATCCAACGGATGACACTTAGAATAGACTAAGCGTCATCCGTGTCGATGTATCTCTTGGGTCGGGATTATCTGCTTGTAATTACCCAATCAGGGGTAATGACAACGTCAATACGGCGATTCATTGAACGTCCTTCTTCGGTTTCATTACTTGCAACCGGTCTGTTGGGACCATAGCCGATGGAAGTTATGTCAAGAGGAATACCAATATTTGCCCGAATATATTCTGCGACTGATTCAGCACGCTCGTCGGAAAGACGTTGATTTAATTCAAGGCTGCCGCGGGAATCAGTGTGTCCTTCAATTATAACTTTGCCGTTGGGGAATTGTTTAATTGCATCCTGAACTCTTGTCAACAGCGCAAAATACTGCGGCTCAATAACCGATCGACCTACCGAAAACGACAATCCGTATAAACGAATGAGAATATTATTGCCGTCTAACAATACATTTCCTTCATCGGGATTAATGAGATTGATCACTTTATTAATTGCTTCGTCTCTCATTCGTTGCGTTTCAAGCAGCTCTGCAAGATCGCCTTTCTCGTCTACCTGTCGTCGCAAGAGAGCGAGTTCGTTTTCCTGCTCTCGTATCCTTTCGACGTACGTTTGTTCACGATCTTCGTATTCTTTTATTTTTGTAATAATTTCCTGCACCGGTCCATCAAATCCCTCATCGAATCGTACGTCCAGATTTGCAGCTTCAGCAATTTTTTCCACAGGTTCTTCTGCTTCAAGTAGTATATCTTCAAGTTCTCTTCTTTCATTTCGCAACCGTACTATTTTTTGATTCAGGTAGAGTGCATGTGCGGCTGTATATGCTGCTTCACGCGATACACGGTTTGCTTCTTCAGTATCATATCTGTCCTGCATTAATAGTGTTTCAGCTTGTTGTACGAGAGATCGTGCTTTTTCAAGTCTTCGCGGAACGTTTCTATCCGCTCGTTGTGCATCTGCTTGTTGCAATAATTCTCGGGCTGTGTTCAAATGGTTTGCTTTTATTGATTCAAGCTCAACAGCGCGGTATTGGTTTTCGGCTGTTTGTGCTTCCTGTCGTGCACGGTTGACATTCCCTGCTTCAAGTGCTTCGGCTGCGGTTCGAAACGTTGCTTCCGCTTTATTCCAATTTTCTGAACCGAAGGTCGGAGCATCCGCTTTTAGTGCGTCATTTCTTGCTGCGACAGTCGTAGAAAAAGTAACGGCTCCGAGTCTTGCTGTTTCCATCGCTTTTTTAAATGCCTCCTCTGCCCGGTTTAATTCTGTCCGAATGTTTTCGATATTTCTTTCCTGTCTCAATAGTTGTTCGGCATTATTGTAATGCCGCATGCCGGTTTCGAAATTTGTGGGACTGTAGAGTTGTGCATCTATTGCTTTGGCTTGTTCGAGTGTATCGTCAATGTTCTCGAATAGCTGTGCACGAATGTTTTGCTGTTCTCTGGTAAGCGGTCCTTCTGTTACCTCTTTTCCGGACCCGCAGCCAGAGTATACAATAAGAAATGCAAGCATGGTTATAAGATATTGAAACCGTAGGGAAATCATAACTACCTCCATAGTTTGTATGATGACATAAAAAAACCCGGATAGTGGAGAATAAAACATACACTATCCGGGTGGAATTTTCGTGGAATAGCACACTCTATTGAAACGGTGGCATGCCCCCATATGTAATATTGACATACCATTAATCTGATATAGAAAATTTGCTATTTATGTGATTTATAATTAATTATAACAAAAATCTTAAATTCTGTAATTGGTGAAACATGCTCTTTCATGGATAAGCGAATATTATGATATTTTTCTATTATGTCAATAGGAAAACTGGTTTAAAAAAGAAAAATTTTGGATTCAATATATTGCTGTCTATAATACTATGTGACTATTAAACGTTTAATTGGCGCCTGGGATTAACTGTCAAATTCCATATATAGTTATCCAGTGTCTGTATTGTATTTATCAACAATAATAATTATATTTAAGTTAATATATTTTAAACTCGAAATAGATATGAAAACTACGAAACAATACGGCAAAAAGATCGACCGTGCGCTGGGTATGTGGGTGAAACTTGCCCGTGCATTTCATACGATGAATGCCCTTGCCGACCGTAACATTAACACGTTCGGCCTGACGACACCGCAATTCGGAGCGCTCGAATGCCTCGGTCACCTCGGTTCGATGACCATCGGGCAGCTCTGCAAGAAAATGCTCGTGAGCGGTGGTAATATGACCGTTGTAATTGATAATCTGGAACGGGAGGGTTTGGTTGAGCGGATACGGGATACAGCAGACCGGCGGAAAATACTCGTTCGGTTAACCGAAAAAGGGAGGAGATTGTTCAAGAAAATTTTCGTTGAACATGCGGAGTATATAGCGGAGTTAACCTCCGTTCTGACAGCCGAGGAGCAGGAAGAGGTCAGCCGATTGCTGAAAAAACTCGGTAAGAACTTGGAACCTTTAAGGTAAATATTATTGTTATAAATATTCAAGTTTAAAATAATCAAATTCTAACTATATAATCCGACAACACAAAAAAGGAGGAATAACTATGAAACGATTTATGAGCGTTTTTATCCTGCTCATTGCATTTGTTCTTCACTCAAATGCGCAAACAACATGGCAGATTGATCAGACTCACAGTAATCTCGATTTTTCAGTCCGATACATGATGCTTTCCAATGTACGGGGCTCGTACGGCGATTTTGATGCCGTGCTCGTTCAACACAACGACGATTTTTCTGGTAGTGAAATTGAAGTGACGGTAAACGCAGCAAGCATTAATACTCAGAATGAAGACCGTGACGATCACTTAAGATCGGATGACTTCTTTAATGCGGAAAACCATCCGGAAATAAAGTTTATATCCCGGGAATTTCAAAAAACCGGTGAAGATACATATCGTGTGATAGGCGATTTAACCATCCGAGATGTTACGCGTGAAGTTGAAATTAAAACCGAATTGCTCGGTATTGTTGATGATCCGCGGGGTTTCCAACGCGTTGCTTTTGAGGGAACAACCACCGTGAACCGGGATGACTTCGGTGTGCAGTGGAACCGTGTACTTGAAGCAGGAGGCTTTATGGTCGGTCAAGATGTAACAATATCGATCAGCGCTCAGTTTATTAATGAATCTTGAGATCAATTTTGTTAATCTCATCGTGCAGTGTCCGCAGGGGTACTTTAAAATATTGTTCGTTCCGCTGTGGACTCTGTATCTAAACAAATCCGAATGTAGACATCTTCCCAACGGCAGAAAATATCCCTCCCGGTTGTATACAAGACTTTGAACCAAAATTAATGAATCATATATGTGGTAAGTTCGACTCGTTGCGCAGGATATTCAATTAAAAAAATCGTTTACGTAAGTATCGCCGAACAACATGACTGCAATTATATCCTGCGGCTCCAAATATACCGCCTCCGGGATGCATACCCGCGCTTGAGAGAAATAAACCCTTGAATGGAGTTAAGTATGAAGATAACTCAGGCAGCGGTCTGAACATGAACATTTGATCGAGTGTCATTTCCACGTGCATCACATTTGCATTCGGCATAGCGTGTTTCTCTTCGATATCTAAAGGTGACTGAATGTACCAATCGATTAATTGATCGCTTGTACCGGGTGCGAATCTATCGACCACTCCCAGAAGTTTTTCCGCTTCTTTTTGACGAATCGACTCCCAGGTTAATCCGTTTCTGAGTTTGTAGGGATAATATTGTCCCCAGACGAAGAGAACATGCTTCCCGGCCGGCGCGAGCGTGGAATCTATTGCGCTGAACGTCATACCAATTGCTGCCGGATGTTCGGATGGTAGTCCTTTTAAATAGTCTGCATATGAGTCGGTGAGGTATTGGACGGACGGTGAGAGTAACTGCAGGCCGTGTAAAATTTCGTCCCCTGAATTGTTCACGGTGTATTTCGGAAGGTTATTCATCGCACAGCGTATGACCATACCGAAGCCGTTCCCGGTGTGGATTTTTTCTATGCGGCTCCGGAGGGTAGCTGAAAGCTCGTTGCGTAGAAGCTGTAGAAACGTCACTTTTACGTGGGCATTTGAGATTACAGCGCGGCCGGTATATCTTTCGCCGGTATCGAGTTCCACACCGCGGACTTTCCCGTCGGCGATTTCAATACGTTTTATTGCCGCACGGGGTTTGACTTCACCACCGTGTGCTTCAATAAACTTTCTCAGTGCCTGCGTCAGCATTCCCGACCCGCCGCGCGGTCGTGCTGCTCCCTTCAAGTGGATCATTGAATGCCAGCCAATGAATTCAGCGGATGCGGTGTCGGTCGGCGGCGGACCGCTCTGTGCACCCCACCAGGCGAGTGCGGCTTTTACGTATTCGCTCTCGAATGTCTCATCGATAAGCCGACCGTAACTTTTCATAATGTTTTGCAAAAGTTCGTTTCGTTTTTGTGACGATTTTCGGAGCTGGCTGAGGATAAAAGTTTTTCCGATGTTCAGTCCGGTGGGCGGTTTTAAAAAGCTTTCAAATACGGATTTATTCAGCGGCTGCCATTCTTGAATAAATTTCCGGTATGCATCTGCATCCCGCGCCGATACCCTTGCAATGCTTTCGCACGTTGCATCGAGATCGCGGTGGAATTTAATGACCGTGCCGTCGGGAAAGGGTGCCGACATGAACGGCTCCATCGGAATATACTCGAGACCATAGCGGTAGAGTTCGAGCTCCTGAACGATGGGAGTGTGGTGTATCATAAAATGTGCCGATCCACCTACGTCTAATTTAAATCCGCCGAACATTTCTTCGGTGCAAACCGCTCCGCCAATTGTATCACGACGTTCAAAGACAATTGTTTTGAATCCCCACCTGGTAAGATATGCGGCGGTTATCAGACCGTTATGGCCGCTGCCGATGATAATAGCATCGTAATTATACCGGGTTTTCATTGAAGATTACCGTAAATGATTTATCAGAATTAAAGTACGGGTTGTGTTGTACTGCCGCGTCAGGCATCAATGCGGGGTTGATAGTATAGAGTTGATAAAAGGGATAATGTGAACATTACAATTTATTTCTGTGTAATGATTGATGTTCGGTTTCCGTATACATCGTAGGTGTATGTTGTGCGGACTTGTTCAATCCAGCCATCATCCTGAAATATATAGAAAGATTTCACCGTATTATATCCCCTGAAATCGTAAGTGTATACATATCGCCATGCCTCTTCTATCTCTCCGTCCGCCGTTCGCTCCAGACGAATGCGCTCGACCGTATTGTTCTCATCATCGTTGTATTCAACTATTTCGCGTGCAATAAGTTGCCCGGTAACTCCGTTCTGGAGTTCCCGGTATTCGGTTTCGATCACTCTGCCTTCTTCATCGTATGAATACAGTTCTTCTTCAATATCCGTCCAGGCATTACCCGTCCATCTGCGGGTTAACTGTCGTGTCAGCTCTCCGCTCGCTTCATCATACTCATATTGATATGATTTATCGGGAGTTCGTCTGCCGCGTTGTGATTCATAGATGATTCTTTCGGTACGCTTATTGTTATCGTATTCGTCTTCGATTTGCCGCATGGCGTCCCAGCCGTTTCGGGTCCATTCTTCATATGTAATTCCGGTTATAGTATCACCTTCAGCGTAACTGTAAGTAAATCTCCAGTTATAAATCCAGTTATCGTCATCGTTACGCAGCCGGTTTTGCCATTCAATTTTGCGTTCTTCGTCGTCGTAGGTATAAACATCCCGTTGTTTGGGTATCCATTCATTTTGTCTGCTCCATTGTTCGCGCGTACGGGAGGTCAGATTATTGTTGGCGTTATAGGTTTCAACTTCACGAGAAGCGTTATTCCATCGACCGTTTTGCCAGAACTGAACACGGGTGATGACGGTTCCGCCGTCATCTTCATACTCGTACGTTGTTCGCCGGTGATTTCCCCACGCACCGCTCTCAAGCCAGCGCTGTTCGAGCATCTCCGTTTTTTGTTGAGCGTCATCGTAGTTATGGAATATCCGCGAATAGTTTCGCTCGGCCTCATCCGGTATCGACAGTGCTTCAACTTGTGCGAGTACGTTTTCGATTAAGATACTGGAGAGAAGGATAATACAAGTCGAGTATAGTATGAGATTGAATGTTTTCATCTTTATGCATTTATAAGTTATATTGATTATTCGAGAGGCGGTCTGCCCGGCGGTGTCGGGAATGGGTCGTCTTCATCGTCGCCGCCAAAAATAAAATATGCTGCGGTACTGCCGCCGGCTACTACCGCACCCGCTAAGATATATAGAAGATTACGGCCTATTCCTTGCTGATTAGCGGTTATGCGGAATTCATACCGGTCAAGATCCAACCCGTTGGGAAATTCCCGTTCTATCATCCAGACGATACGCTTGTGTCTTCCGGGAATTATATCGCGTCCGAGATCTCCCGTGATCATATATGGCTCGACGTCGTAAGTTCGTCCGCCGTCATCTGAAATTTCTATTGTAACGGTGTATTTCTTGTCTTCACGCCCGGGTAGAAGGTCGTAGCGTATTTCAATTACGGGACCGTCGGCCTGTACCGATATATAGCGTATCTTTTCCTCATCGCCGAATCCCTGCGCGGGAAGTAATAGGCAGATGATTAATATACAGCTTATGGATCTTATGATAGATTTTTTCATATCGTTATTTTAAATAGATCATACGTTTTGTAAATATCGTTGTTCCTGCCTGTAATCTGTAAATATATAAGCCGCTCGGAACGGTTTGGTCGGTATCGTTCTGTGCATCCCATTGAACGGTATAAAAACCCGCCGGTTGACGTGTTGCAACTAGCGTCCGCACGCGCTGACCGAGTGTATTGTAAACCTCAAGAGTAACAAACGCGTTCCCTTTTTCTTGCGGTATACTATATTCTATCGTTGTTACCGGATTGAACGGGTTTGGATAGTTTTGTGATAGCGTCAACTCTGCAGGGATCAAGGTAGATCCTTTATCCTGCACGTACTCTTCGGTGCCGATGAGAAGTTGATACTGTTCTTTACCTGTCTCCGAAGAAATTGTATAGTTGTTGTTGGATACCGGTTTAATAATCTTACCCGAGTTTTTATTTACGAGTTTGATTTGTTGATCCACAAACGAATCGGTTCCCTCAAAATGTAGGGTAAATGCCTCGTCCGCCGGCATCGAAACGGTGAATTCAATAGTGTAGCCGTCGTTTGATGGATTTTTATATTCGGTATGAACACGCCCGTCACTCAACCGTATACTTGCTTTTTCGAAATCGGGAGGAGGCGCATACACCGTATGGCGTTCTAATTGTTCGTTGTATTCCTCGGCGATGCCGACAGCAATGTCGGAAAAAGTAATATCATCTTTTTCTACCGATATTGTTAGTTGTTGCGCAATAGCCGGGTGACCGGGTGCACGCTTCGGGGTACCTCCTCCGACCGGATACGGTATTGACAACGATTCAAGTTCTTCATCATTGTAGAGATAATATCCCTGGAACGGTTCCATAATATCTTGTTGATTGAATGAGCCGCTATACGCCCAGATCGGTTGAGTAATATCGTTTTGAGCGGTGACTTCATCCCATGATACCGGCAGCTCGAACGGGTTCGAGATAATATTCCATCCGGTATGCAGGGGGATATCGAATGCGTTTCCGGAGTTAAGTTCAACGGCATCTGCTTCACTATCGTAATTAAAACCATTCCGGCTGAGTATCCAGTATCCCCGGCCGGGGCGGAAGTTAAATGTATCCGAGCCGTTGTATTCGATCAGATAATCTTCGTCGCTGCCGTCATCGTGGAATGCCGTCCAGTCGGAACCGGCGTTACCGCCCATTACCGATGCAAGCGATACATCGTTATCGCCGGGTAAACCAACCATCCGGTAACTTGTCATCTCTCCCGGATCGCCAAAGTTCAATGAGTGTCCGAGTGGTATTTGGCGCGGATAGATCGTAAACCTGGGACTAACCGCGTTAACGTTTTCATCTTGGTTGCTGGTCAACCGGAGTTGCGTTTCAATCGACGGAGTTGCCGGTAAAGTCCATTCATAACTTCCGGCGGAAGCATCATACGATTCCTCGATAACTTCCCAGTCAGACGCGTCATTCACAGAGTACTCGATAGTTATTTCGTCTACACCCCGTTCTTGCCATTCAATTGTTTCGGTATCATCAACCTTCCAGAATGTTGAGGAGTTGGGTTTAGTGATTCTTATAAAAATATCGGGAGTAAAAAACTGCCATACTTCGGACCATGCTCCTTGTCCTGCTGCATTCGTACCGCTCACCCTCCAGTAATAAGTAGTTTCGTATTCGAGTCCGTTTACCTGATAGGAAGTTGATGCAATCTCAGATACATTGATCACAATATTGGAAAAGTCAGTATCTGTTGCTATCTGTAATGTATAGTGATCGGTTCGCTCGGTTTCACTCCACTGAAATTCAAAGTTCACCGGGACATTGTCTGCCCCGTCCTCGGGCAGCACAAGTTCGGGGGCCGTGGGAACATCGAGGGTTGCAAATTGCCATACATCTGACCACTCACCTCGTCCTGCAGCATTTGAGCCGCTCACTCTCCAATAGTAAGTAGTTTCATATTCAAGGCCGGTTACTTCATAAGACGTTTCCGTGATCTCCTCTACATCGACGACAGTACCTGAGAAGCCGGCATCCGTTGCAATTTGTAACGTGTAGTGATCGGTTTCTTCAGTTTCATTCCAGTGAAATTCCAGGGTAGTCGGGAGATTCTCGTCATCGTCTTCCGGTGACACCAGTGCCGGTGGATCGGGCACATCGAGTGTTGAAAAATTCCAGCCCTCTGACCATTCGCCGCGACCGGCGAGATTGGTACCGCTTGCGCGCCAGTAGTATGTAGTCCTGAACTCGAGATTTGTGACTTCGTATGATGTTGATGTGAGTTCCTCTTCGTCAACAATCAGGTTAGAAAAATCCTCATCGGTTGCTACCTGCAGGTTGTAGCTGTTTGTCCTTACCGTTTCTCCCCAGTGTAACTCTACGGTTCGCTGTAAACTTTCCGTGCCGTCTTCGGGGGAGATGAGGTTGGGCGCCGGTGGGGCAGGAAACGATTGTAAGGAACTGAGCGAGTATATTGCATCGATTCTATATCGTCCGTCGATGCGGTAGAAAACCTGTGAATCGTCATAGGTTACTTCAATGTTTTTATATTCGATATCAGTTGCCTGACGCCAAACACGGTAATAGATACTATCATTGTGCTCCATACCGTCTTTTTCGGCAGTCTGTTCGTCATTTCCCCAAATGGTAATCGATTGTGTCGTTTCCCTCCAGACAGTAGCTCCTACACAGAGGCCGTCTTCGGTAAAAACGCCAATCTCGTCACCGGGAACAAGAGGTTCGCCGTCTACCTCCGGTTGAAGCGCGCTCGGTAATATTATTGTAGCATTGTTTCCGGTATTTGAAGTGTATTGAAAATGCTGTGTATCTGCGTTTATGAGGTTAACCGTGGCAAAAAGTAATCCGAGACACGATATCAATAATCTCTTGTATGTAAAATCAAATGGTTTCATTATTGTAACAAAATAAATTTTTTCGTTTGAGCAAAATTCCCTGCTTCCATTCTGTACAGATATACTCCGCTGGGAAAACTATCGGCTTCGAATATAACTTCGTACCTACCCGCCGCGTGAAAACCGTTTACAATCTCCTCAACTTTTTGTCCGACAAGGTTGAACACAGTAATGCGGACGTGGTTGGCTTCCGGAACTGCATATCCGATGGTTGTAGATGGATTGAAGGGATTTGGATAATTTTGTTCCAATGAAAATGTTTCCGGAATAACATCTCTCATGTCATTTTGAGAAATGTTGACGACAATATCTGCTACCAAAGACTCGATGATATATATCCCATTTTCCTGGTATGTATCACTGCCGGTTGCCGGAGATTCATCTGAAAAGGTTATATCTGTTTGTAAAAACTCTGTGCGAATGTCCTTTTTCCAAATCCTGAAATGCATTTGTTCTGCGTGCTTTATACCGTCAACTACTGATGTCTGATCATTGTTACCCCAGACAGTGATTGCCGTACTTGAATCCTTCCACACTACTGCACCAACACATAAGGAGTCCGGGGTAAACACTCCGATTTCATCTCCCTGTTGTAGCGGTTCTCCGTTGACTGTTATGTCAGCGGTCCTCTGAAGGGTGATGGTTGCATTATTTCCGGTATTTGTTGTATAATTAAAATATGTTGTTTCGGGATTTGAATACCCGAGAAATACTACAAATACGGACATTATAAGGAATATAAAAAGTCTGTTACTGTTATGCATAGAGTTTCCTTATTTCAACAATATTAATTTTTTTACTTCGACAAAATCGCCCGCCTGTAAACGGTAGAAATAGGTTCCGCTTGCATGTCCTGAGCCGTCCAGTACAACTTCATAGATGCCCGCTTGTTGTTCTTCATTAACGAGAGTCTTTACTTTTTGTCCGAGTACGTTGTAAACCTCAAGCACTACGTGTGTATTCTCCGGTATCCCGTATTGTATTGTAGTATACGGATTAAACGGGTTCGGATAATTTTGAGCAAGCATAAAGTTGTCGGGTATTTCGTCTTTTATATCCACTGTAATATGCAGGACATCGTCCCGGTTATACGATAAATTTTCACCGAGGTCTTTATTATTAATAATATCTTTAACATTTACAATGGCAATTTCGGTTTCCCGTTCAATTCCGGATAACCATCCCTTTAATGTTAAGGATTCACCGTTCAGCGCTCCGTTGATCGAGTCTTCGTTCAGTTCGTCATCACCCCAGACGGTTATAACCGCTTTTCCGTTTGCCTGTGCAACCCCACTGCCGGCTAAAATATCGTTTTCGGTCCAAACACTTAATTCATCACCTTCCCGCAGATCTACGGATTCAATAATTAATATGGCATTACTGCCGGTGTTTTTATCGATTACATATTGTGTCGGTTGTGCGGCAGCATTTATTTGTGATCGTTCTCTGACGTCTTCCTGTGCGGTATGTTGCCGGGTTTCGGTGTCGTTGGAGGGATAGATTAATTCACTGCTTTCCGATGCAAAGATCTGATATCCTTCGCCGGGTTTCATGGCTTCATCTTCCATCGTGATAATCATATCTTCACCCACAACTCCCGCCGGTATATATACTTGCCCGGCTCCGTTTTTCGCAATAATTAAATTATCTTCAATTGTTTCCAGAGCTTCGACAACATGCATTTCACTGTTTCTCATGTATCCTGTTAAATTCCAGCCGGACTGTAATTCTATTGTGGTAGATTCGGGATTGAGCTCGATTCCGTATATCTCCATAATATCAGAGTCCGGATGTAAATAGAGCTGGTAACCCTCTGCATAGTTCCATTCTTCGATGTCGTCGATATCGAAACCGTATATGTCACCGTCTCCATTTTTTGCAAGGATAAGGTTATCTAAATCGCCGAATATATCCGATGCCGAGTCGTCCAGCGGCTCAATATAGCTTGATACCATATTCCATCCCGGCTGGAGAGAGATAAGGTGCGTTGTCGTCGGAACGATGGCAAAGCTCCACACTTCTGACCAATTACCGGTTCCGCTCGGATTCACTGCATTAACACGCCAGAAGTATGTTTCTCCGTGTTCGAGATCGTCGATCTCATACGAGGTGGTTTCTATATCCGTTTCATCGACTATTATTCCGGCACTGAAATCCTCTGTTTCCGATACCTGAAGACCGTAATAATCCGCACGTTCCGTTTCACTCCACTCTACTGTTAGGGATGCCGGAAGATCGACGGCATTATCCTGCGGAGCATCCAGTTCCGGTGCGAATGGTGGTGTTGTTATGAAGTTTACATTAGAAATATCACCCACTACCGGACCGATTATAACAGTATCCTCAGGTTCAAAGTGAAAACCTTCTTTCGATGGGGTGACGTTGATCTCGATTGCGCCCCGGGGAATCCCCATAATTATGTATGTACCATCAAGGTCTGTGTCTGTTGATTGGCTGAATCCATCCCATGTCGCAGCCACCGTAACATCTGCGAGTCCTTCTCCTGCTTCGGTTACTTCACCGGAAATTTCGACAGTTCCGACAGTCGCACTGAAGTCTACATTACCTACAGTCGATAGTTCAGCGGTTACGGTATATGTTCCGCTCCGGTTACCAATAGTTAACAATGTGCTTGATTCACCGAGGGAATTGGTAACAGCTACCTCATCGCTCAAACTCTGTCCGGTAGCACCGCCGGGTGTTCCCGTAATTTCAAAATCAACAGTGACACCGTTTACGGGGTTGTCAAACTCATCAAGTACTCTGATTACAAACTGCTCATCAAGTTCTGTATTGATGAGCCCCTCCTGTCCGTCACCCGATATTTGTTCGATAACAGCGGGATCGGCTGCAAGGATAGAAAACGCATCGCTTATTGCATCGGTAAGGCCTGCTGCAGATACTCCGAGCGTATAATCTTCACCGGCAGTATTGATTACAAGATTTTCGAAGGTAACAACACCGTCGAATGCAGTTTGTGTAGTTGTTCCCGATAGCGACGCATTATCCGGACCGTCCTCGATGTTTATAGAAACTTGATCGTCGAAACTTGTTGTGATATTATCATTTTCATCGCGGACTTCGACTATAATATCCGGGAGTGTTTGACCTGCCTGTGTATCCTCCGGCTGCTGGATGAAAACCAGATTCGCGGGAGTGGT
>SKXH01000265.1 GCA_007128495.1 Bacteroidota bacterium | reverse complement strand
ATCTCGATGATGCATACGTTACCTGCACACGCGATTATATCGAGTCGGTCTGGTGGGCGCTCGATCAGTATCATAAAAAGGGATTGATTTATCGCGGCCACAAGATCCAACCGTATTGCCCCCGATGTGAGACACCGCTTTCATCGCACGAGGTCTCGCAGGGTTATCAGGATGCAAAAGACCCGAGCATCTATGTTCGTATAAAATTAAAAGATGAACAGAATACCTTTATACTCGTCTGGACGACGACTCCCTGGACCCTCATATCCAACGTTGCACTTGCCGTGCATCCCGAAGTGGACTATGTGAAGATCAAACGTGAAAATGAATTTGTCATTCTCGCAAAGGATCGGCTTTCGATTGTGGAGGGTGAATACGAAATTGTCGATACATTCAAAGGTAAAAAATTACTCGGCAAGGAGTATGAGCGCTTGTTCGACTATGTTCCGGTCGAGGAAAAAGCATTTTATATTGTAGAAGGAGAGTTCGTTACTACCGACGACGGATCGGGTATTGTACACATCGCACCGGCTTTCGGCGAAGACGATAATCAGATAGGGAAAAAATATAATTTACCGACATTGCAGCCGGTGAATAAATCGGGAGAGTTTACCGGGGAGATAACGGATTTTCGCGGTGAATTCGTTAAAGAAGCAGATCAAAATATTATTATGCATCTGAAGCGGCGCGGGATGATGTTCAAAAAAGAGACCATCACACACAATTACCCGCACTGCTGGCGATGCAACTCGCCGCTCTTATATTATGCACGATCCTCGTGGTATATCCGCACAACCGAATATGCCCGGAAGATGATCGAACTGAATAATGAGATCAACTGGGTTCCGCCCGAAGTTGGTACAGGACGGTTCGGCAACTGGCTTGCCGAGAACAAGGATTGGGCATTATCCCGTGACCGGTTCTGGGGAACGCCGCTGCCCATTTGGGTATGCACTGATTGTAACCGGGAAAAGAGCATCGGCAGTCTTGCAGAACTTGCGGAGGGTACGTGGCGTGTGGAGGGTAAAGAGCAGCCGATCGATCCGAAAAAATTCGATCCGCATAAACCGTATGTCGATCAGGTGTATTTCACATGCGAATGCGGCGGTGAGATGCAGCGGGTGCCCGAACTGATCGATGTGTGGTTTGACTCGGGATCAATGCCGTTTGCACAATGGCACTATCCTTTTGAAAACAAGGATATCTTCAACCGGAATTTCCCCGCCGATTACATTTGCGAGGGTATCGATCAAACACGCGGATGGTTTTACACACTGCACTCAATTTCTTCCGCATTGTTTGAAAAACCCGCATATTATAACGTCCTTGTCAATGAGTTGATCCTTGACAAAGATGGCATGAAAATGTCGAAATCGCGGGGTAACAGCGTCGATCCGTTCGATATACTCGACCGTTACGGAGCGGATACATTACGATGGTATCTTGTGACAACAAGTCCGCCGTGGCGGCCGACACTTTTTGATGAAGAAGGGTTGAAAGAGGTGCAGCGGCGCTTTTTCAGTACGTTGACGAATACCTATGCATTCTTTGCATTATATGCAAATATAGATGACTATACCGGCGAGGAGGAGCGTGTGCCCGTACAGGACCGCCAGGAAATCGACCGCTGGATAATATCGGAACTTAATTCCTTATGTGAAAACTATACGCACTTGATGGATGAGTATAACGTTACGCATGCAGCGCGTGCCGTATCCGATTTCACCATCGATAAATTATCAAACTGGTATGTTCGTCGTAACCGCAGACGGTTCTGGAAAAGCGAAAAAGGTTCGGATAAAACAGCGGCATATCAGACGTTGTATGAATGTCTTGTAAGTATTGCAAAATTGATGGCACCGTTTGCACCATTCACAGCCGAACTGATGTACCGGAATCTTGTCTCGGTCGGTAAAACCGAATCGAACGATTCGGTTCATCTCGCAATGATGCCCGAAGCGGATCAATCGGTAGTGGATCGTGAGCTTGAACATAAAATGGATCTTGCGCAGCGTGTTGTATATCTTGCACGATCTATGCGCTCGAAAACCGGATTGAAAGTCAGGCAACCGCTAAAACGTATTATAGTTTCAGTACGCAATAAGGATGACGAGCAGGATATTCTTAATATGGAGCGGGTGATCCTCGAAGAGATCAATGTGAAGGGAATTGAGTTCGTTACCGACGAAACCGGTCTGGTGAATAAAAGCGCGAAACCGAACTTCAAATCGATCGGACCGAAATTCGGGAAGATCGTCCAGAAAGTTGCTCAACGTGTAAAAGACATGAGCGGCGAAGAAGTAAATGAATTCGAACAGCGCGGGTCATTCGAGTGTGAAATAGACGGGCAAACGGTAACGCTTGCTAAAAACGATATCGAGATTGTAACCGAAGAGATCAAAGGATGGGTTGTTGAATCTGATGGAGTGGTCACTGTCGCGCTTGATACGGAGCTGAGTGAGGAATTGCGTGCAGAAGGTCTTGCACGGGAATTTGTCAACCGCATTCAGAATATGCGCAAGGATGCAGGATTTCAGGTCACCGACCGCATCCGCATTTATTATACAAGTGAGGATGCGTTGTTAAACAAAGCATTAACCGAGTTTCATGAGTACGTAAAAACAGAAACCCTTGCCGAAGAAATGAGTCATGCTGTGTCGGATGGGGAGAAGCTGCAACATCAGTCGATTAATGGAATCGAATGCAAAATAGGTGTAGAGGTTGTTAACTAATAATTGATAACGATGCGGATCGTATCCGCTATGTTTTTATATTTAACCTAATACATAAAGCCGTAAAGGAGATGAGATGGCTAAGAAAGCGAGCAGTAAGAAGAAGACTCAAACAAAGAAAACCCCGGCGAAGTCATCTGCGACAAAAAAGAAGACTACTACGCAGAGATCATCTTCGAAAAAAGGGTATTCTAAAAAAGATCTCGAACATTTCCGTAATATAATTCTTGAGCAGAAGAAGGAAATAATGGAAGAGATCGCCACCCTGCGCGAAAGTATGATGGATAGCTCAACGGGTGAGTATACCGGCGAGAACTCATCATACTCGATCCATATGGCCGATCAAGGCGGTGAGCAAATGGAACGCGAGATCACTTTTATGTTCGCATCGCGCGAAGGTAAGTATCTCCGCTATCTGGAGGATGCACTCCAGCGAATAGAGAACGGTGAGTACGGATACTGCCGTGATTGCGGAACCCTTATCGAAAAAGAACGGCTCGAGGCAGTACCCGTCGCTCAGCAGTGTGTTGCTTGCAAAACCAAAAAAAGTAAACAGGCCTAATCGGACCATTGAGAATACTCTACGTCACGCTGAGCATAGTAGTTCTTGACCAGTTAACGAAAATATTCGTTAAGGGCTTCTCAATTCCATTTCTTGGAATTCAATGGGAAGGTATGCAATACGGGCAATCCATACCGTTGATCGGTGATGTCGTCAGGTTGACATATATTGAAAACCCAGGTATGGCATTCGGCATTGATCTGGGCGGAAAGGTGTTTTTCGCCTTGTTCTCTATAATTGCATGTATCGGTATCTTCTGGTATTTATACAGGATCCGGCACGAACGGCTGAGGGTTCGGCTGCCGTTTGCGCTGATACTCGGCGGAGCGTTCGGCAACCTTATCGATAGAGTTTTCTACGGCGTTTTCTACGGCGAAGCGCCGCTCTTCCAGGGAGCCGTCGTCGATTTTATCGATGTTATATTTTTTAATATAAATATTTTCGGCTATCAAATGACCAGATGGCCTGTTTTCAATATCGCCGATTCGGCGGTCACTATCGGAGTTGTTCTTTTATTGATTTTTCATAAGGAGGCATTCCGTACGCACGATGTCGAGGATGAATCTTCCCCGGAAGAAAATGACCGGGAAAACGCTCCCGATAATCAAGATGAAGTTGAGATACAAGTTAGTCAAAACGAACGTCGTGACGACAAAGATTAATTTCCGCTCGGGTTATTAAAAAGATCGTGAACGAGACAATTATCAATATTACCGTCCCCCCGGGAAAGAAGAAAGAGCGGATCG
This sequence comes from Bacteroidota bacterium, assembly GCA_007128495.1. Taxonomy (GTDB): domain Bacteria; phylum Bacteroidota; class Ignavibacteria; order T3Sed10-11; family T3Sed10-11; genus T3Sed10-11. Next base: position 13,075 of record SKXH01000265.1, on the reverse strand, counting down.
ATGTTTTCCTGGCCCACCAGATAGAAAATGCTTCCCGCAATAAAGTCCAGAATGCAATTAAACAGGGTTTTATTACAATAGACGGCAAACCCATCAAAGCGAATCATATGGTTGCACCCGGTGAACAGATTATCGTTACACTACCGATGCCGCCCCCGCCCGATGCTGTTCCCGAAGATATTCCCGTCGATATTGTATATGAAGATGAATCATTAATTATTGTCAATAAAGCTGCCGGTATGGTTACCCATCCGGCGTACGGTAATTATTCCGGTACGCTTGTCAATGCATTGCTGCATCATATACAATCCGGGCTTGCCGATACAGATGATCCTATGCGGCCGGGGATTGTGCACCGGCTCGATAAGGATACCTCCGGACTTATGGTAATTGCCAAGAACGAAAAAGCATTACACAATATATCAAAACAATTTTCCGAACGAACAATCGATCGTGAATACTGGGCGATAGTGTGGGGCACCTTTCCGGATAAGAAAGGCAGTATTGAAGCAAGTCTCGGTCGGAGTAAATCCGACCGCAAGAAAATGGCGGTACGCGATGACGGTAAACCTGCGGTTACCCGCTACGAAGTCATTGAAGAGTACGACGGGTTAAGTTTAATCAAATTAAATCTGTTAACCGGACGTACTCATCAGATCCGTGTTCATCTGGCATCCGAACATCGACCGGTATTCGGCGACCCTACATACGGCGGGAGGCGAATCGTGTACGGTGCCATTACCCCGAAACGGAAAGCGTTAATCAATAATTTACTCGAACATTTACCGCGGCAGGCATTGCATGCAAAAACAATCGGGTTTACTCATCCCGGAACGACAGAGCGGGTATTCTTTGAATCGGATTTACCGGACGATATGAAATTTCTTATCGACCAATTGAAAAAACATTCGACCGGATGAGAAACTTTTCATATATATCTACGTCAAATTTTCATATCCCCAATTTATAATTATCGGAGGTTATATGTTCCACCGTCTCTCTGCTTTGTTCATTCTGACTATATGCTTTTCCTTATTACTTGAATCACAAACAAAACCTGTTGAAGGTTTGCGTGATCACACACCTGCAGTGTATGCGTTGACCAATGCACGGATAGTCGTAAGTCCGGGAAATGTGATCGATAACGGTACGGTTGTTATCCGCGACGGCATCATCGAATCGGTCGGTGCGAATGTCTCTCCACCGGATGATGCCCGCATCAAGGATGCCTCCGGGCGGACGCTCTATGCGGGATTCATAGACCTGTATTCCGATATCGGGATACCCGACCCCGAAGCGGATCGAGATCAAAGAAATGTAGGCCAGCTACTACGACAGATCCCCGCTCAATTCAGATCTTTTCTTGCAGCAATGATAGCGGCAGATGAAGTACCCGAAGGGACGCTCTACTGGAATCCGCAGGTGCGATCATATATCGATGCTGCTACGGTATTTAAACCCGACAAGCAAAAAGCTGCAACGCTGCGTTCTCAGGGCTTTACGAACGCCCTTGCTGCACCCGCTGAGGGTATATTTCGGGGCCGCAGCGCGCTCATCTCACTCGGCGAGGGTGATGGTAACGAATTGGTTCTTCGAGATAACATTACCCAAAATATGTCGTTCGACCGCTCGGCCAAAATTGGCGGTCGATATCCTACTTCATTAATGGGATCGATTGCCTTGATCCGGCAAACGTTAAGCGATGCCGACTGGTATGTTCAAGCGCACGAGGCATATGCCACCGATCCTGCAGGTAAGCAACGACCGGAAATGAATATCGCTCTCGCATCGCTGCGGGATGTTGTGGGCGGCGACCAACCGGTTATTATCGATACCTCCGATGAGCTCGCTTTATTGCGAGCATCAAAGATCGCACAGGAATTTAACCTTTCTATGTGGGTGCGGGGGAGCGGTCACGAATATAAACGAGTCGCTGCCGTTAAAGAAACCGGCTTGCCGGTTATAGTGCCGGTGAATTTTCCATCGCCGCCCGATGTGTCGAATCCGGAAAAAGCCCGGGATGTTTCGCTGGAGGAACTTCGGCATTGGAATTTCGCAGCGGATAATCCATTGCATCTATCGGAAGAGGGGATACTGTTTGCATTCACTACAGACCAATTAGATGATAAAAAGAAATTTCTTGCACAATTACGCAAAGCGACCGAACGCGGTCTATCGAATGATGAAACCCTTGCTGCTTTGACTACCACTCCTGCCGGACTTCTCGGAATGGATGACAAACTCGGTACAATAGAGCAGGGTAAGATAGCGAATATAGTAGTAACCGATGGTGATATTTTTTCATCGAAAACAAATATCAAAGACGTCTGGGTCGACGGTCATCGCTTCGAAGTTGAAGCGGTACCGGAAGTAGATGTCCGGGGCACATGGTCGGTCTCGGTTGTCAATCCGGAGTTTGAAGGAACAATAGAAATCAAAGGAGCGCCGGAACGCTTAAGCGGTACAATAACCTTCGATGAAAAAGAGGTCGAGTTAAAACCCGTTCAGTACGATATGCAGCGGTTAACGGTTACGTTTCCCGGAGATTCCATTAATATCGACGGCCGCATTCTTATGTCCGCAACGGTGACACAGGAAGAGATGTTCGGTTCGGGGACGTATCCCGATGGCCGTGAATTCAATTGGCGTGCACAGAGGTTGGAAGAATTTACACCGGAGGAGAATGAAAAACCTGAACATCGTATAGAGCGTGTCGATTTACCTGCCGTGTATCCGGCTATGGAATACGGTATTCCACAACTCCCCGAACAGCCGCAAAATGTGTTGATACAAAATGCAACAATATGGACTCAGGGTACGCAGGGTATTATTGAAAATGCCGATATGCTTGTGACTGAAGGAAAAATTGCCCGCGTCGACCGGGATATAAGTCCGCCCGGTAATGCCGTTGTTATCGATGCCGAAGGCAAACACATAACGCCCGGTTTGATTGATGCTCACATACATACAAGTATAAGCGGCGGAGTAAACGAAGTGGGGAGTACGATTACTGCCGAAGTAAATATACAGGAGGTATTAAACAGTAATAATATCTGGATGTACCGACTGCTGGCCGGCGGATTAACCACCGCAAACGCACTCCACGGATCTGCCAATCCGATCGGCGGTCAAAATGCGATCATTAAGATGAGATGGGGGGCCTTGCCCGATGATATGTTAATTGATGATGCACCAAAGGGTATTAAGTTCGCGCTTGGTGAAAATGTTGTAAGAAGCGAGCGGCGTTATCCGAATACCCGCATGGGTGTGGAACAAATTATCCGTGATGAGTTTCAGGCGGCGCGTGAATATGAGCAGGAATGGCAGCGATGGGAACAAACACGATCGGGTATCCCGCCGAGACGAAATATCAGATCGGACATCGTTCTCGAGATTTTGAACGGTGAACGCCACATTCACTCGCACTGCTACCGGCAGGATGAAATTCTCGCGCTCATTCGCGTAGCGGAGGATTTCGATGTGACAATTCGATCGTTTCAACACACGGTTGAAGGATTCAAGATCGCTGAAGCTCTTCGTGAACACGGAGCAAGCGCCGCTGTTTGGAGTGATTGGTGGGCGTTTAAAGTAGAAGCATACGATGGTACAACATATAATGCACGGCTGCTGCACGATCAGGGTGTGTTAACGGCAATACATTCGGATAATACACAGCTTGCGACACGTATGAACTGGGAAGCGGCGAAAGTAGCCCAAACCGGAGTGCCGGAAGAAGAAGCGTTGGGCATGATCACTATTAATGCAGCAAAGATGCTCGGCATCGATCATCGAGTCGGATCGCTTGAAGAGGGGAAAGATGCAGATTTTGTGATCTGGGAACGGGATCCGCTTGCTACCAATACACGCGTCGAACAGACATGGATAGATGGCAGAAAATATTTTGATATCGAAGACGATGAACAAATGCGTGAAGAAGTTCGTGAACAAAGGGCACAGTTAATACAGCGTGCGCTCGATGCACTTGAAGCAGGCGAAGGGCCACAGCAAGCCCGACGGGCCGGTATCTCACCCTTTAATGAAGATTATTCTTGCACGGAGGATCACTATGAATTTCATTAAATCTTTTTCACTCGTAATTATTATTTCTCTTTTCTGCAACGCTTTACTCTATGCGCAAATTCCGGCTCCCGCGCAGCCACATCCGGTTGCAATTACCGGTGCTACGATTCACACGGTAACCGGTGAGATTATTCAAGAAGGTACCATTGTTTTTGAGAATGGAACGATCACCGCGCTGGGTACTAATGTCGATATACCGGATAATGCGGAACACTATGATGCCGAAGGCAAGTATGTTTATCCCGGTTTAATACTCTCCTACACGAATATGGGATTGACCGAGATTGGTGCCGTGGGGGTTACCTCGGATTTTAACGAATATGGCGATATCAATCCGAATGTCCGGGCAGAGAAAGCGTTTCATCCCGAAAGCGAACATATACCTGTCGGTAGATCGCACGGTGTTGCGATTACCATAACCTCCCCAGGCGGGAGCCGGATATCCGGTTTATCGGCGGCGATGATGATGGATGGATGGACATGGGAAGGTATGACACTGCACGCACCGACCGGCTTAATGATTGATTGGCCTACTATCGATAATAACGATGATGAGGGACGCAAGCAGATACAACTGATCAAGGATGCATTCGATGATGCACGGGCATATCACCGGGCGAGAGCGGTTTCCGATGATCATCGTACCGATATGCGATGGGAGGCGATGCTTCCTGTGCTGGAAAAAGAGATACCGGTTGTTGTTCAGGCGAATGACGTACGTTCTATTCAAGATGCAATTACCTGGTCAGAGTCGGAAGATATCCGCCTTATCATTCTTGGCGGAAGGGATGCACATCTCATGATCGATCAATTAACGGCGAAAGAGATTCCCGTTATAATTACCCCGGTCTTAGCAAGTCCTGCACGTCCCTGGCAGGGATACGATGAGATATATGCACACGCTGCTCGATTGCATAATGCAGGAATACAAATTGCCATAGCCGGCGGTTACGGTTCGGCAAATGCCATGCGGCTCCGTCATCACGCGGCAACGGCCGCAGGTTTCGGATTACCGAGGGATGAAGCGATAAAATCTATTACACTGTATCCGGCAGAACTTTTCGGTCTGAGCGACAGGGTCGGCTCTCTTGAGGAGGGTAAAGATGCAACATTGATCATTACCGATGAAGAATTACTCGATCTGAGATCGAATGTCGAGCAGATGTTTATTCAGGGAAGAAAGATTGATATGGCAGATAAGCAGAAGAACCTGTTTGAGCGGTATAAAGAAAAATATCGTCAATTATCTGAATAGCAATTATTTTTACTATTCTAAAATAATTTTTGCGTGCGCTGGGTCACGTTGATTTGCCGAATTAATCAATCTGTCGTATATTTAAAGGTAATCAATACAAAGGCGCTCTGATGGAGTTCCTTTGCTATCATATCGATGACAGGGGGATATCTATGGATGCCTCAACTAATGACTGTAAAGCGAAAGTTTTACTCATTGAGGATGAGAAAAAACTTGCTCGATCGCTTGAGCGGCACTTAAAGCGTGAAGGTTATTCTGTTGATTTGGAATTTGATGGGGTAAAAGCCGTAGAGAAATTAAATGATGTTTCCTATTCGCTATTAGTCCTTGATATTAACCTTCCAAGAAAATCGGGATATGATATTCTTACAGATATCCGGCTCAATCTCGATTCAATGCCGGTCTTAATTTTATCAGCCCGGGATACAGTAGAGGACCGTGTGAAGGGATTGCGATTAGGCGCCGATGATTATTTAGTAAAACCTTTTGATTCCAGTGAATTCATTGCACGTGTAGAAGCTTTGCTTCGGCGCGCCGATATGACGTCGAGTCACGTTCTCTCCGCAGACGACTTGACCATGAATATTAAAGAGCGAACCGTCACCAGAGGCGATAAAACGATTGATCTCTCGCCCAAAGAATTCGCTTTGCTCGAATTCTTTCTCAGAAATAAAAACCAGGTTCTGACCAGGACACGAATTGCGGAACAGGTATGGGGGTACCATTTTGATACGGGCACAAATCTTGTCGATGTATATGTTTACTATATTCGTGAGGCAATTGATAAAGGACACCCCCGAAAGCTCATTAATACAGTACGCGGACAAGGATTTATTATGCACGATGAATAATTTCAAATCGGTATATTGAATGAAAGATTATGTATAGATTTTAAAGCAAGCCGAACTTCTCCCCCGATATTTTTTCTTTCTTCGCTTTATATCCATTAAGTTATATACACTTATAGCCGGGAATGACCTTGCGCACAGTGCGGAAGTCCGGTAAATCGTAATTTTATGTTGTGAAGCATATTCGGAAAAAAATTCAAAACAGATGATTAGTGAATTAACACGTCGGTCAAAACTAATTCAAGAGATTGATAGTCTCCGGTATCAAGTTAGAGATCTGCAAAAAGATTGTGTCGATAGTATAAGTCGGTATGAGGGAGATCTATTTGGTAAACGTGAACGGACGCAGATATTCGAGCACGTGGTAAAAAACGTCAATGACTCGATAGTCATTACCGATATGCAGCGTCGTATCATTATCGTCAATCGGTCGTTTTGTGATACGTATGGTTATGATGCAGAAAAAGTTATCGGTCAGGAGGTAAGCTTCATTTGGTCGGAAAAAAATCGGGAAAATAATGTTGAGGAGGTTTTTGCTCCGTGTAACCTTTCCGGTTGGAAAGGTGAATTGTTGAGTCGAAAGCAGGATGGCTCGGAATTCCCGGTATATGTCACAACATCGGTAATAAAAGATGAGACGGGTTATCCGAAAGCGATTGCCGGAATAATATGCGATATGTCGAAACAGAAGCAGCTCAAGAATCAACTCCTTCAATCAGAAAAAAATAAGAGTTTAGACGTCCTCGTTGGAGGCATAACATATAATTTCAATACTATTTTGAATGTTGTAATGGGATATGCCTCTATGCTTGAAGAGACCGGGTTAGAGCATGAAAGACTGGAACGATATGTGAGCGGTATTACAGACGCCGCCGAGCGGGGTACCCACCTTATCCATCAATTGATGACATATATTGAGAAATTGCCGGTTCATTATCAGGATGTTTCCGTGCACGATGTCATCGATGAAACGACCGGCAAAATGATGCAGGTATTTCCCGACAATATAACGTTTTCGGTTGGACTCGAACCGCACAATCTGATTATTCGAGCGGACAGAAATCAGATATGTCAGGTGCTCTTCAATTTGTTTCTTAATGCACGCGAGGCGATGCCTCACGGAGGCGAGATCAGAATAAGAACGGAGATTATTCACGGTGATGAGATCCGGGATCGGTTTGTGGGTGTAAAGGATCGTGAGTATGTACGGGTTGTCGTCGAGGATACCGGTACTGGCATAGATGAAGAGATTCAAAGTAGAATATTCGATCCATTTTTCACGACCAAGGAGGAAGGTACAGGGGTTGGTTTGGGGTTACCGTTGGTGGGCAGTATAGTAGAAAGTCACAACGGCTTTATTGATGTAACGAGTGCCCACAAGTGCGGGGCGACATTTTCTGTGTATTTTCCCTTGGAACGATTCGAAGAGAAAACGAAATCATTCGTCGAAGAAGCAACGGAGAAAGATACTATCCTTGTCGTCGAGGATGAAATGTCAATGCGACTACTACTTTCCGAGAAATTAGAGGAAGCCGGTTATAACGTAGTTCAAGCGGCAGACGGTATTGAGGCATTAGAAATATTTGACCGAGAAGGAAACGGCCTGGGCGCGGTACTACTGGATATAGGTTTGCCGAGATTTAGCGGATATGAAACGTTTATAAAAATGCGGGAGAGAAATGCGGGGATCCCGGTTATTATTACATCGGGGTATAGTGACCCGGATGTGAAACGCGCAATAGAGATAGCCGGTGCGCGGTTATTCGTCCAGAAACCGTATAAATTCGATCATATTCTAAAAGTTTTACGGGAAGTTATTAAACCGAAAAATAATCAACCCGACCTTGAACCGATTTATGCACTGCAAAAGATTACCGATAATGCCAAACAAAAACCGTTAGGGAACGATTTACCCGAGATAGATTTAAAATCAGATGATGAAATCTCGTCAACCGTTAAGTCGATCTACGATTTCATGAAACAACGTCAAGAGAGATTGCAGCGGGTACTGCATTTTTCATCCCTCACATCTCACGAATTACGTACGCCGCTTACCATTATTAGAAATCAACTCGAATACGGACTTCAATCGGATGTCTCAATTGACAATCTAAAAGATATTGTTGCATCCACATACGATGAAATAATACGTCTGCATCATTTGGTCAATGATCTTCTCACGATCAGTACGCTGCAGGCAGGAACTTTGAAACTCGAGAAGAAAGATGTCGATTTTCATACCTTCATTAAAGATATATATGATGAAGTGCTGCTTCTTTCCCGTGAAAAAGATATTTCCGTCGTCCTTGCCCGCGGGCCTCAAGTAAAAGTACATTGCGATCCCCGAAGAATCCGGCAGGTACTCTTTAACCTCATAGAGAATGCATTAAAGTATACGCCTGAAAAAGGCCGGATTCGTATTTCATACCAATCGTACGATAATGTTGTCGAATTCAAAATATCCGATACCGGACCTGGAATACCTTCCGAACTGGTGGGTAGAATCTTCGAACCGTTTTATCAGGTATCATCAGATGACCGGGAGATACATCAAGGTGCAGGACTCGGTTTAGCTCTTGTCCGGTGGATTGTTGAAGCCCACGACGGCACGGTCAATGTTGATAGCGAAGAAGGGAAGGGCACAACGTTTACAATTACTTTACCCAAACGGTAAATAGTTATTTCTTACCGAACCTTCTCCTTACACATTCATCAAGTACTTTAAAATAATAAGAACGTATTAACGGAGCTTCAATGCCGCTTCCGGCTAAATCCCTCACTGTGTTGGATTGATCGAATATTTTAGGCAGGGTGAGATGCCCTATGAAAGTATCGAGTGCACTGAGAATGGCAGTTATCCTGGTATTTTCGCTTTGGGCGATACGATTTTCAAACTCTTTTTCAGAGAATATATCGGGCGGTTTGAGGTTGGGGCTGTTAAGGACTTTTTTAAAATGATCGACTGTTTCGTATAAGAATTCCTGAAGCGTAAATGATCGTTCCGGGCCAGCGCAAATGTGATATGTCGTACCGGGTCGGAAATTTTGCCGGTGTAAATAATGCACTGCCTGCACGGGATATTCAATCGGGATAAGATCGAGATGGCCGGTTCGGCTTCCGGCGAGGAACGGAATCATTCCCTGTGATAACAGCCGCACGCTATTGTGAAAAAAACCGAATTGGCGAATATACCCCGTTGTATGATCGCCTATGACTGTCGTTAAGCGATGAATAGCTGCGGGTATTCGGTCCATATACTTGTGAACCAGTAGTTCCGATTCTGCTTTAGTTTGTTCATAACTATTGAAAAACCCCTGTTTCGTATCGATCTCATTTTCCATTATCGTTCCATATCGTTTGCCTGCTACATGCCCCGTAGATATCTGATGAAAGGAATTAAGTTTCTTACAGTGGCAAGCAAATTCAAGTACATTTTTTGTACCGTCCACATTGATGACTCGCGCTTCTGAAATCGGTAAACCGAAATCGACCGATGCTCCGGAATGTATAATATCGGTGACCGATTGTTGAAGTTCGGTAAATTCCGATGCACGTAGCCCGAACTGATATTTGGTGAAATCTCCCGCAACCGTGCGAACGCGTTTCTGCAGCAATTCTTCCAGCCCGGTTGAGAAAGTGGGTGAATTTTTTATCTGTGTATACAGACGTGTTCGGGCCTTTTGTATAGAGTCGGCACGCACCAGCGCGACAATATTTGTATCCGGCTCATTTTTTAGATAATATTCGATGAGTGCACTGCCGAATAATCCGGTGCCGCCCGTTATAAGAATTACAGATGCCATATTTACTAAAAACGGCACACCGTACAATGATCGGTGTGCCGCTGCATTAATGTATTATTTACGGTATTGTATTCATGTTGGAATTTCTTCAGGGGCAAGACCCCATACTTCGGGTGAACGCCAGAGACTCGACATCAACAGTTCCCGCATATGAATGAACTCTTTTGGAAGTTTATCATACAGCTTACCCACAAATAACTCATCATGCGACATTACTTCTTTCTTCCAGTCTTCACGGTCAACAGTCATGAGCTCATTGAATTTATCTTTGGAGAATGATTCGAGGCCTTTCCATTCCATATCTTCATAGAGCGGCATCCAGCCAAGCGGACTCTCGATAGCATAGGCCCTGCCTTTAACACGGTCGGTGATCCATTTAAGCACGCGCATATTTTCCCCGAATCCCGGCCAGATGAATTTACCTTTTTCATTCTTGCGGAACCAGTTCACAAAGAATATTCTGGGGGGATTCGGTATTTCACGGCCGAATTGCAGCCAGTGGTTCAAATAGTCGGCCATATGATATCCGAGGAACGGAAGCATAGCCATTGGATCCCGTCGTACATTACCTATCGCGCCGGCAGCAGCTGCAGTTGTTTCCGAACCCATTGTGGAAGCCATATAAACACCAAAGTTCCAGTTCACCGATTGATAAACCAACGGGACAGTTTGACTACGCCGGCCGCCGAATATAAATGCACTGATCGGAACCCCTGCCGGGTCTTCCCATTTTTCATCAATGGAGGGGCATTGCCTTGCCGGTGCGGTGAACCGGGCGTTAGGATGAGCCGCAGGTTTATCGCTATCGGGCGTCCATTTATTCCCGCGCCAGTCGGTTAATTCTTTCGGCGGCTCTTCAGTCATACCCTCCCACCAAACGTCGCCGTCAGGAGTCAATGCTACGTTGGTAAAGATGGTATTCTCTTTAATGCTTTCCATCGCATTGGGGTTTGAGTCGTACGATGTTCCCGGTGCAACGCCGAAGAATCCTGCTTCGGGATTGATTGCATAGAGTTTGCCATCCGGTCCCGGTTTAATCCATGCAATGTCATCTCCGACGGTGGTTACTTTCCAGCCGTCGAATGCTTTTGGCGGAATAAGCATCGCAAAATTAGTTTTACCGCAGGCGCTCGGGAATGCAGCAGCAATGTAGGTCTTTTCACCTTTGGGCGATTGTACTCCGAGTATTAACATATGTTCGGCGAGCCATCCTTCATCACGCGCCATGATTGAGGCGATGCGGAGTGCAAAGCATTTCTTACCGAGTAATGCATTACCTCCGTACCCGCTGCCGAACGACCATATCGACCGCTCTTCAGGAAAATGTACGATGTATTTATTATCGGAATTACACGGCCATGGTACATCTTTTTCACCCGGTTTTAATGGGGCGCCGACGGAATGCACGCACGGGACGAATTCCCCGTCTTCACCGAGATATTTATATACATCTTTACCCATTCTTGTCATGATACGCATGTTTACCGCAACATAGGCCGAGTCGCTGATCTCGATACCGATCTGCGATATCGGTGAGCCGAGCGGTCCCATACTAAACGGTATAACATACATCGTTCGCCCCTGCATACAACCGTCGAATAGTTTATTTAACTTATTTTCCATTTCTTTCGGATCCATCCAGTTGTTCGTCGGGCCGGCATCGGCTTTGCGTTTACTGCAAATAAATGTCCGGTCTTCGACACGAGCAACATCCGCGGGATCGGAGAACGCTATGTAGCTGTTCGGCCGTTTTTCGGGATTAAGTTTTTGAAAGGTGCCGCCTTTAACAAGACCTTCGCAGAGTTTATTGTATTCGTCCTGCGAACCGTCACAGAAATAGACATCATCCGGTTTTGTTAAATCGGCAATTTCCTGGATCCAGTTTTTTAGTTTTTCATTCTTGATGTAGTCGGGGAAGGTGATTTTCATAGGAGATCTCCCTGATAAGGTTAAACTTATTGAGTGAGTAGTGAATTTATTATTTGAAACAGATGTGATTAATTGAATTCACGTATTGCTATCTACTGCCGTTTCAAGTAAATATGTTTTCATTTATTATCCTCTCACACATCCTTTCGACGGAGTTTATCCCGCAACAGCGGGGCTCAGGATGACATCCTTCGCGCGCCGTGTCAGACTGAGCCCCGACAAAAGTCGGGGAAGTCTGCGTGCGGTGGGGAAAGAAATGAAATATTATTTAATCGAAACGGCATTACGTATACTTGTAAGATATGAAAAAATTTATTTATAGTCGATAGTATAAAAGTTGCTATATGTATTTATTTTTTGATTGCTGTTAAAAACCGTTGTGTTGCCTTTGCAGGGTCGGGTTCGCAGCAGATAGCACTGATAACGGCTATACCATGGATACCGGTTGCAAACAACTCTTTCACATGATTCAGTTTGATCCCGCCGATGGCTACTACCGGGATGGAAGATCGCTCAACAACCTCTTTCATAAAGGAAATGCCCCTGGGGTTTCCCGGGTTCTCTTTTGACATAGTACCGAAAACAGGTCCGAACCCCACGTAGTCGGCGCCTCCTTCGATTACTTTACGCAATTCATCAAAATCTGTCGCGCTTCCTCCCATAAGTTTTTGAGCGCCCAATAGTTTTCGCGCAACGGGAAGCGGTATATCAGACTGCCCGAGATGTACTCCGTCTGCATCGACCGCAAGCGCTATGTCTATCCGGTCGTTAACGATCATCGTAACGCTCGCATCACGGCATAATTGCATAATAGTTTCTGCATTACGAAACATATCGAGCGAAGAACCTTTTTTCTGCCTGAACTGTATTGTGTTCGCCCCGCCGTCGATTGCCATACGTGCAAGGTCAGGGTGTGAAAATTTATTTTGCACGATGGTGTCTGTCAGTACGTGTAAACGTCCGATATTATTTTTCATAGATTAGAGCACAACAAGTTGTTCTTTAAATTGACCGACTGTTTCAGAAATATTGGTTGACTGCATTATTGCAGAGATAACTGCAACACCGTGTGCACCTGCTTCGATGCACATTCGTGTCCGGTCGGGGGTAATACCGCCGACAGCGAACACAGGTATTGAAACATTTTTTGTTACAGTAGT
>SKXH01000261.1 GCA_007128495.1 Bacteroidota bacterium | reverse complement strand
TCCTGGTCGAAAGATCCGAAGATCGGTAACCGGATGATCAATGCACGGGCAGAAACTCTCGCCGAAAAACCGAGCTTCAAACATCCCGTCCGTCGTAAACGGTGTCTGATCGTCGCCGATGGGTTCTATGAATGGAAAAAAGAAGGCAAACAAAAAATACCGATGTATATATTCTTAAAAGATCAAAAGCCGTTTGTATTTGCCGGTCTTTGGGATACGTGGACTTCTCCCGAAGGGAAAAAAGTCTCAACCTGCACAATTATAACAACCGAGCCGAATAAATTTATGGAGAAGATACACAACCGAATGCCGGTCATACTCCCTCGAGACCACATTGATATATGGTTAAATCGTGAAGTGCAGGACGAACATCGAGTCTTACCGTTACTGAAACCCTATCCCGAAAAAGAGATGGACGCATATGAAGTTTCACGTATGGTAAATTCACCGAAAAATAATTCGCCGCAGGTTATTCAGAAGGTTGAGTAACTTGTATTACCTTAGTGGATTACATAAACATTCCGAATTTGAGTTGGTAAAAACTAATGAACCCGGAAAAATTTGTACTCAATACATGTATGGCGGACATATCGTATGAAATCTGCACATGACCAAATCCTCTTTTACGAGCGACAACGGATCACACAATGGTGGCTATGGGTGCTCATGCTCGTTCTTACGGCATTCTTTTTTATGGTATGTACAAACAAATACTTACAGGTGAACCCTTCGGTAATAACCCTGTCAGTGATACGGGATTAATAATCGCAACTGGTCTCGTAATTTTACTTGTTGTGTTCATTCGCACCGTTCGACTCGAAACATATGTTATTGCTTATCGGAACCGGTAAGCCGGAGGAACTGGAAATGGTTTTGAATAACCTCGGGAGATTGATTAAATGAAATATTTTCTCACCGGCGCCACGGGATTTGTCGGTGGCAGATTAGCCGCTATGCTGCGGGATCGCAGCCATGAAGTGATCGCCCTTGTGCGAAATCCTGAAAAAGCAATACCCTTGCGGGAAATCGGGATTACAGTCGCAGAGGGTGACGTTACCGACAAAGAAAGCATGCGTTCGGCTATGGAAGGATGCGACGGCGTATTTCACGTAGCCGGCTGGTACAAAATAGGCGTACGGGATAAAACTCCCGGACAAAAAATTAACGTTGACGGGACCCGCAACGTTTTAGAATTGATGAAGGAACTCGAAGTCCCGAAAGGAGTGTATACCAGTACACTCGCAGTCAATTCGGATACCAAAGGAAGCGTGTACGATGAAAGTTACCGTTTCACCGGTAAACATATCAGCGAATACGATCGCACCAAAGCCGAAGCACACGATATCGCCCTGCAATTTATCGAAGACGGTCTGCCCTTGGTGATCGTGATGCCCGGTTTAGTCTACGGACCGAACGGCACCAGCATGAGCGATGAAGCGTTTCGTATGTACCTGAAGCGGAAGCTGCCGGTTATACCCAAAAAGTCGGCGTTTTGCTGGGCACATGTTGACGACATTGCAGAAGCACATATTCTCGCATATGAAAAAGGGAAAATCGGAAACACCTATATAATTGCAGGTCCTAAACACAAGGTAATCGAAGCTTTTGCAATAGCCCGGGATATAACCGGCATACGTGCACCGTTATCGGTCCCTCCCGTCATGCTAAAGATGACTTCCGTATTGACTTCATTTATTGAGAAAATAATTCCGCTGCCGGATATGTATACTTCAGAATCTCTGCGTGTGCAGGCCGGCGTCACGTATTTAGGCGATAATAGCAAAGCCAGACGTGAGTTGGGGTACAATCCGCGTTCATTAGAGATAGGGTTAAAAGAAACGCTATCGTATGAGATGGAGAAAATGGGAAAATGAGTCGATAATTTGTAAAAAATACTGCACATTTGTATTTTATTATATTATGAAATCAATAAAAGCATATTTTGACGGAAACACGATAAGACTGGAAGATTCGGTCGAATTGGAAAAAATTGATAAATTACTTGTAATCAGAGAGCAGGAGCCCGGCGATAATGTTGATAAAGAAGATATCGAAAAATCTGCAGTAATTTATAAAATAAACAGGAGGTACTACCATGAGTGTTTCTTTAAATTATCGGTATACTCCGGCGTGGCGAAGTTTCACCCGCACTATTCTTGCCGCCATGTTGGTGCTCTTCTTTGCCTCTTGTACCGATCAGTCGGTAGATCCGGCTGAAGAGCTGATACAACAGCTTCTATTCCTCAGCACCCGCGACGGCGCAACAGACGATCTCGGCAGACCGATGAAAGAGATATATCGGATGAACGAACACGGCGCCGCCGTAGAAAATCTGACCCATCACCCCGCCTGGTTGTACGGTCATCTGAGTCTGTCGCCCGATGGAAATAGAATAGTATTTTCAAGCTCACGTACTGGTGCCGATATCTGGATGATGAATACTGACGGATCAAATCTGACCCGGCTCACGAACCAGAATATAGATGCCGATGACCGGAGTAATGCATGGCCGCGTTGGTCGCCGGACGGCAACCGTATCGCTTTTGCAACGAATAGAGAAAATCGCTCGATAGGCATTTACTCGGGCCTCTACGATGTATACGTCATGAATGCCGACGGAAGCGATCCGCAAAACGTATCACATACACTCGGCGACAATCTGCTTGATAATGTGAAGGTGATCGGCTGGTCGCCGGACGGTCGGGTTGTTTTCGAAACAGCGGGTTTTGTCGACGGAGCGTGGGAAATTCACGTTTATATTGTGAATGCGGACGGCAGCGGCGTTGGTCCCTTGTTTGATACTCCGGGCAATCACTCCCCTGCCTGGTCGCCGGACGGATCTAAGGTAGCGTTCATCAGCGAGCGGGACGGAAGACGGCGACTGTATCTCATGAATGCCGACGGTTCGGGAGTACAACCGCTGACTGACCATTCCGGGAATGACTGGCTGCCCGGCACACGAGGCGGAACCCTCACCGAATTCGAATACAATCCTTGGTCGCCTGACGGTACCCTTATTGCATTTGACCGGGATGGCGTAGCCGATGAGTGGGGTACGTACATCATTACCGCGGACGGCTCGGAACTCACACGCTTAACTGATCATCCGACGATCTTCAACGGTTGGTCGCCGGACGGCAAAAAAATAGCATACACCAGTCGCAGACTCCCGTTAGACGTGTATGTTGTCAACGTCGACGGCTCCGGCAACAAAAATCTAACCGACAGCCCGTTTGACGACAGCGACGCAGTCTGGCTATTTCCCAGGTGATAAGAAGAAAGCTGCGTAAATAAATTAACAAAAGGAATTCACGATCACGTATACGTGCACCGATATCGGTCTCTCCCGTCATGCTACTTCAATATTTGCTCGAACAATTTACAGTGTAGATATCTCTGACATTGAACAATCCGCAGTACACGATATTAGTGAAGATTACCTTACCAAAAAAGAATTAGAGTATTATCGATCATTAAAATAAAAAATGGATATAAAATTCGGGTGTATCTATCTTGTTAATTTCGACCCGAGTATGGGAAAGAATATCAGGATGTACTCTCTCAATCAGGCATCCATTCATTCAACCAAACCCGTATTCCTTACTTTCATACAATTCTTTCCGGATCGCTCAAATCCGGTAAAGGCCCCCGATAACCGAAAATTCGTTGTATCCACTTTACCATCATCACCGACTGCTTCCGCACATACCATTGATCCGCAGCTCGGCGGTTGCCGAGCGAGTATGTGGGATACGGGTGGATCGTATCGGCCATTTGCCGGAGTGTGATCTTATTTTTTAACGCAAGCACCCACTCGCCGAGCATATCGCCTGCGTGTGCACCGAGAATATCGACACCGAGTATTCTGCCGTTCCATTTTTTTGCATATACTTTTATCCAGCCGGTGGTTTCGAGATCTATGAGCGCCCGGTCGACCTTTGTATAGGGGAATTTATATACTTCAAACGATACACCTTTCTGCCGTAATTCATTCTCCGTAGCGCCTGCGTGTGCAAGCTCGGGATCGGTATACGTACACCAGGGTACATATTTTGTATCGATCTTCATGGGAAGTTTTAACAACGCATTGCTCACTGCAACCTTCGCGGTGTGCTCAGACATATGGGTAAACTGAAAGCTGCCCGTGACATCACCGCACGCATAAATATTTTTCACCGATGTTCTTCCCCGGTCATTAACCACGATACCGGATCGCTTTATCTCTACTCCTGCCGCTTCGAGATTGAGTCCGTTAATATTCGGCTTTCTCCCGACCGATAATAATATTGCATCGCCGTTTATAGTAGCTTTATTCTTCTCTTCTTTTCCTGCGACCGTGACCGAGATAGATCCGTTTTTCTTTTCCACTTGCTTCACACCGTTATTTAGCACAAATTTGATACCTTCACACGATAACGATTCCTGCAGTATTTTCGTCAACTCATTATTGTCCCGGATCAGTATCGAATCCATAAAATCGATAACCGTCACCTGCGAACCGAATCTCCTGAAGGATTGTGCCATCTCCATACCGATCGGGCCGGCACCGACAACGATCAAATGTTCGGGTAGTTCTTTAAGATCGAAGATTGTTTCGTTCGTCAAATAAGGAACGTCCTGGAGGCCTTCTATCGAAGGAACGACGGGCGAACTGCCTGTTGCGATAAGAAAAAAACGGGAGGTAATCGTCTTGCCGCCGTATTCGCCGTTCTCAAGCTTCACCGTATTTTTATCCACAAATGATGCGCGGCCGTGAATAACATCGATACCCAGATTTTCAAAATGATGGGGGGCATCGGCTTCTTCGTATATTTCTTCACGCGTTGTGTGAATCCGCCGGATCACGTCGGCAAAGTTGAATTTAGGTGTCGTATCTTTTAACCCGTATTTCCCTGCGGTACTTATGGTTCGTGCGGTCTTCGCCGCTTTGATGAGTGCCTTGCTCGGCACGCATCCGTACCAGGTGCAATCTCCGCCGAGTTTCGCCGCTTCGATCATTGCGGTCTTCGCACCGAGAGAGGCGGCAATACCCGACCCCGTCAATCCGGCCGATCCGCCCCCGATCACCACCATATCATACTGAGGATTCATGAGTGACCTCTTTC
>SKXH01000282.1 GCA_007128495.1 Bacteroidota bacterium | reverse complement strand
TCGATGGAGCAAATAGCATTATAGCATTAAGGTGTTGCCTATTAAGCCGACGGTGGGAAGATTTTTGGACGTATGTGGCTGAGGTGGCGTAATTGAGGGCTTATAAATATGTCGCACACCCTGCCGGATGAATACTTGCTACAATTCATTAATTTTCGTATTATAACAAAAATAGAATAGATTATTATGTTTAGTTGGCAGGTACTATTCCTGTTCCAAAATAATTCCGGTATCCCGTCCACAAAATATCAATTACATGCTTTTCGCTCTTCCATCAAATGACAGTAATACACAGCAAAAACACGAGGAATTCCAGCTTGAGGCGGTTCCCCATATGGATATCCTGTACAATTACGGGCTTCGTCTAACGGGACATCCGGAAGATGCGAACGATCTACTCCAGGAAACATTTCTCAAAGCATACCGGTTCTGGGATAAGTTCGAGAAGGGAACCAATTGTCGGGCATGGCTGTTTCGAATAATGCGTAATTCGTATATCAACCGTTATCGTAAAGCGGTTAAAACTCCCGAGCATGTTGATTATGATGAGATAAAGGAGTTTTACAATACTATTCGTGAACAATCGACCGATGCGAATGACCTGTCAGAAAAGTTGTACGGACAATTACTTGACGATCAGGTTGCAACGGCAATAACAGATATACCGGAGGAATTCAGGACAGTTGTTATTCTTTGTGATATAGAAGGTTTTACATACGAAGAAGCAGCCGAATTTGTGGATTGTCCGATCGGTACAATTCGTTCACGATTACATCGGGGAAGGAAACTTCTGCGAGATAAATTATTTAAATACGCCCATGAACGAGGTTACGAGGTAAACGATTAGTTAAAGTTGGATGTAACTATGAACGAATGTAAAAAATTTCAGCAATTCATTACCGATGCGGTAGATAACCGTCTCGACGAAACCGATAAAGAATTCTTCGAAGCACATCTCACACAATGTATGTCGTGTCGCAACGACTACGAACTGGATATTCTTACAAAAGATTTTGTTAAAAGTAAAATCACGCGTCAAACGACACCGCAAGATGTCGCTCTCCGAATAAAAGAGGAAATCGAAAAACAGGTTATAACGAACCGGCGTACAAAAGGCGTATTCTCTCAATTTCCGCTTGCCCGTGCTGCGGTCATCGCTATGCTCGTTGTCGGGGTTGCATTCCTTCTGTATTTCTTAAATTCACCTGATATGCAAAATACCGTTCAAGCCGCAGATATGATGGACAAATCAATCGAAAATTACGGCTTGTTCCTCGCAGGTACCATTCAACCGCAACAAATCGGGCAGAATGTTGAAGAATTACGGGATTATTTCTATGAACGCGTCGATTTTCCCGTTGCACTAAAACCGGTAAAAGACTGCGAATGGGTCGGCGGTGTACTTTCTGATTATGACGGATTGCCGCTTGCACATCTGGTATATAAGTTGCCCGGAGGTATCGTCTATGTCTACCAGGCAAACTGGCAGGCAGTTTTGGAGGGCAGTAAAATATCATTATCAAACGGCGCTGTTACTTCATTAAATCAAACCGGCTGGTATATCAACGGCACACACGATGATTACAGCGTGGTTATGTGGTTATATAACGAAGAAACCGTTTGTACCGCAGTGTCATCAATGGAAGAAGAGCAGCTCAGAGATATGTTCGCCACTGAAACTCAATAAGGGAATAATGACATTATGACAAAAAATAAAACTATTACATTAATAGCAGTACTCGGCCTCATATTTTTCTATTATTCCCAGCACGCTCCCGCAAAAGATGACTCTATTACCCCGATCGGTAATGTGGCCGTGGTAACGGAAGCCGGAGAATCGGGCGAAACAAATGTCGACTTCACATGGGAAAATGCCGACGGCGAAACTTTCTCACTCAGCGATTACCGTAACCAGGTCGTGTTAATAAATTTCTGGGCAACATGGTGTGTACCCTGCCGGAAAGAAATACCGTATCTTATCGAAATTAATAACGAATTAGATGACAACGAATTTACTATACTCGGTATTTCGGTCGATGATGTTTCAGACATTAACAAGGTCGAGGTATTTATTGATGAAGAAAACATCAATTACATCACCATAATCGATGACGGGCGGCTTACACGGCAGTTCGGCAGCATCAGTGCAATACCGACCACTATCATCTTAGACAAAGAAGGAAATGTTCAGGAAACGATCGTCGGCATACGCACAAAAGAACAGTTTATAGAAAAAATTAATCGATATTTATAAAATCCCGTATATTCTCTCGCGGACCGTATCCTTTCATCAATCCTTCCATTAGTTAGATTAGTTCATGTAACAAAAACATACTCCTATTTCGGAAATCGGTGAGTTCGGTCTCATCGAGCGTATAAAGAAAAAATGCAATGAATCGCCGGTTTCAGAAAAAATCGCAAACCGGATCGTGCTTGGTATTGACGACGATGCATCTATCACCGAACCATCAACCGGAATGATGCAGCTCACCGCATCCGACCTGCTCATTGAAGGCGTCCACTTCGACCTTACCTACACTTCAATGAAACATCTCGGATGGAAATTGATGGTTGTTAATCTCAGTGATATCGCTGCGATGGGAGGCGTTCCGACCCACGCGATCATCTCCATTGCATTACCGGCAAAAATCTCGGTCGAGATGGTGGAGGAATTATACGACGGAATTCTACAAGCGGCACAAACCTATACCTGCGCTATCATCGGAGGGGACACAAGCACATCGTTAGGTAACACCGTGGTTTCGGCTACGATCACAGGTGAAGCGCCTGTAAAATTCATAAAGCGGCGAAACGGTGCAAAGCCGGGTGATAAAATATGTGTAACCGGTAATCTCGGGTTGTCTCACGCCGGTTTAAAAATCTTACTGCGGGAAAAACAGCGCTTCATCGAATCGCAGGCACCCGATGGTTTTCAATCGCAATTACAGGAATACAGCTTTGCAGTCTCAAAGCATCTTGCGCCGAAAGCCCGTTTCGATATCTCTACAATTGCAGCTCAGCAAGAGTGGGTGCACAGTTTAATCGATATTAGCGATGGATTGGTTGCGGATGTGCGGCATATTTGTAATCAAAGCGGTACCGGCGCATTACTCTATGCAAACACAATCCCGATGGACCCCCTGGTCGGAAAGATTGCCGGAGAATTCAATGAAAATGATTTAGACTATGCTCTTTTTGGGGGAGAAGAATACGAACTACTGTTCACGATAGATCCCGATTACGAGGAAGAAGTTCTCAGGATAATGCCCGGAGTTTCAATCATCGGTGAAATAACAAAGGAGAAAGGATCGGTATCACTACAACAAAGGGACGGAGCGATAAAAAATATTCTCACAGGCGGATATGATCATTTTCAAAAATGATCGATTATAATCCATACACCAACCGCTCGGCCAGCTCGCTCGGTAATCCTTCCGTATAAATCTTCTCGGCAGTTTTTTCCACATCATACGCTAAACGTATGTTCTCATAATCGAGTGACTCGGTATTGAAAATACCAAAGCTCAGTTTGGGATTTTTATCACGCGGTTGTCCGACGCTGCCCACATTAATAATCCGTTTATCGCCCGCTGCTTGGTTCGTTGAATTATTTGTAAACTCGACGGGCCGATGAGAATGACCGATAAAACAGACCGGGGTTTCAAAATGAGAAAACACCGGCTCAGCATCGAAGCCGGTCAGGATATAATCCCAATTTTCAGGCCTGTGCGGTGAGGCATGAACCAGGGTTGCATTTTTAATGGAAGTTTTAAGCGGCAGGTTAATTAAAAAATCTTTTGCCTGGGGGGTAAGGCGTTCGTGTGTCCAAATCGCCGCTTCACGGGCAAGTTTATTCATATGGAATGTTTCCATAAGATCGACCGAGGCGGCATCGTGATTGCCTTTGACGGTGAAAAGGCATTTTATTCGCACCAATTCGACACACTCGTTGGGATTCGGGCCATACCCGACAACATCGCCGAGACATACTATATGATCGACCTCGATCTTCTCGATATAATCGAGTGCCTTTTTCAGTGCCTCTAAATTACCGTGAATATCTGATATAATTGCATAGCGCATAAACTATACAATATTTGAATAATTATTGTGAAAAACAAGTCATATTTAAAATAGTATGGGAAAATTTATAAAAATTCAATAGATTTGCTATACCACACGATTCTTAGTATATTTATAGTTTACAGTTTGATTTCCTCAATTTCCCCATAGAGTTTATGAATTTTAATTTGAACAAAGAGCAAGAACAAGACGATATTATAAAATCGCCCGAGTCAATCCCGTCAGATCTGCCGGTATTACCGCTGCGTGATGTTGTGTTATTTCCGTTTATGATTTTTCCCGTCCTTGTCGGACGGGAGTCATCGCTCAAAGCGGCATACAAAGCCCTCGAGAAGGAAAAATTTATTTTTATTACCGCCCAGAAAGATCCGACAGTCGAAGAGCCCGGCATTGAGGATATTTATCATGAAGGCACCATTGCCCGTATCGTTCAAATACTGAAGCTGCCGAACGGATTAATTAAGATCCTTGTCGACGGGACTATCCAGGCACATGCCAAACAATTCCGGCATGACCAGGAATTCATGGAAGCCGAGGTTGAAATCATTCAACCCAATTTCAAAGAGACTACCGAGCTCGATGCACATATGCGCCACCTGTCGAACCTCTTTTCCGAGTATGTTAAATCAAGCCGGAATATTCCATCTGAAGTATTGGTTGTTTATGAAAATATAAAAGACCCCGTACAAAAACTATATTATATAGCGGCCAATCTGGTACAATCGGTCGAAGTTAAGCAGCGATTATTAAAAATCAAATCGCTGCAGGAACAGTTATACGAGCTCTCCCGAATTCTCAGCGGCGAGATCGATATTCTGAAACTCGAGCAAGAGATCGATACCAAGGTTCACGATAACATACAAAAATCGCAGCGAAAATATTTCATTCAGGAACAAATCAAAATTCTCCAGAATGAACTGGGCGATGACGAAGCGACACCGGAACTGGCAAAACTAAGGGAAGAAGTTGAAGCAGCAGGACTTCCTGAAGAAGCACGTGCAAAAGCAGAGGAAGAACTGAACAAACTGAAAAAGATCCCCACAATGTCGCCGGAATATACCGT
>SKXH01000023.1 GCA_007128495.1 Bacteroidota bacterium | reverse complement strand
TGCCGGGTGCACACTATGTTACCCGTGTTGCAGTCAATAATCCGCGCAATGTTCGGTTAGCGAAAAAAGCGATTACCAGGAGCTTTCAATATCAAATGGATGGCAAGGGTTTATGCTTTATCGAAGTTGTTTCGAACTGCCCTTCAGGATGGAAGATGACGCCGGTCGAATCGAATAAGTGGCTTGAGGAAAACATGTTTCCATTATATCCGCTTGGCGATCTAAAAGTACCCTCAGAAGATAAGTAGGATGTGTTATGACAAAAGAAATGCTTAATGAAGAAATTATATTTGCCGGCTTTGGCGGTCAGGGTGTGCTCTCGATGGGGATGGTTCTCGCGTATGCCGGTATGATTGAAAAAAGGGAAGTATGCTGGATGCCTTCATACGGTCCTGAAATGCGCGGCGGTACCGCGAACTGTATCGTTATAGTGAGTGAAGAATCGATCAGCTCGCCGATCGTTACAACATTTGATACTGCCGTCGTTTTAAACCAACCCTCGCTCGATAAGTTTGAGAGTGCTGTCCGGAAGGACGGTATTCTTATTTATGACAGCACAAATATTATAAACCCTCCAACACGGGAAGATATTACAATTGTGCCGATTGCGGCAAGCACCGAAGCGGTTAAGATGGAAAATAAGCGAATCATGAATATGATTGTACTTGGTTCGCTGCTTGGTGTGAAACCTGTTGTTGCGGTTGAATCGGTAATAGAAGCGCTCCGTAAAGTGCTGCCCGAACGGCATCACAAATTATTGCCGCTCAATGAAAAGGCAATACGGCGGGGTATAGAGCTTGCGCAGGCCGATTCCGCTGTAGAAGCTGAATGAATAAGACTGTTTCTTAATAGGTGAACGATATCGAAAACAGGGGGAGGAGTATATGAACTATAATAAAGTACTTGAAAATTTTTCGTTGGAAGATACAATTGAGCGCGCAATAGATCGTAAACGGGATAGTTATCAATTCCTGAAAAAAGCGGCACGAAAAATCGGAAATGTGAAACTGCGTGAAATGCTTGTCCGGCAAATTATCGATGAACGCGTGAGCAGGGATGAGCTGAAAGCAATCCTTGAAGAAATTAAAACTCAGCGCGATACTGAAAAAGGAATAGCAGGATAAACGCAATGACGGATTTTCTCTCAAATGTACGAATACGTTCGGGCAATCAAATGGTTGCAGAAGGTGCATTGCGTGCCGGCTGCAAGTTCTTTGCCGGCTATCCGATCACACCCGCTTCGGGGATCTATAAAACGATGATCGATATGCTGCCGGGGAAAGGCGGCGTTGCGCTTAGTGCACCCGATGAGATCTCCGCCCTTGCGTATTGTGTCGGTGCATCGCTGCGGGGACAAAAAGCAATGACAGCCACCTCCGGCCCCGGTTGGGCATTGATGACCGAAACGGTACAATATGCCCTGATGACCGAAACACCGGTTGTGATAGCAATGGTGCAGCGTCTCGGACCGAGTACCGGCGGGGCAACACAAAACGCCCAGGGTGACGTATTGCTTGTAGAAAACTGTACCTCGGGTGGGTATACGATCCCGGTATTTACGCCGAGTAATCCGGTAGAGTGTTATGAACTAACACACTTAGCATTTACCTGGTCGGAACTGCTTCGCACACCGGTTGTCGTAATGCTTGATAAAGAAGTTGGTATGACATCCGAGGATGTCGATTATATGCGTATCCACGATCTTACGACACTGAGCCGGCAGCGGATAGCGCAATCCGGTAACGGCTCCAATGGTAATGTAGATACATATTATTTCGAGCATCCTGAAGATGTTCCGAGCTTTGTTCCCGTCGGGGGTAAAATTAAGACAACTGTTACCGGCTCGGCACATAACAAGGCCGGCCGTTTACAAAAAAATTCGCCCGAAACACTCGAAGTATTATACCATCTGCAAAAGAAGATCGATGCGAATGCAAATCAAATGGAATTGGTGAAGCGTGACGTCGAAGATGGTGCACGCACACTCATTGTAAGTTACGGTATAACCGCCCGCACGGCGCGGGAAGCCGTACGGCGGATTCGTAAGAACGCTGAAAAAGTTTCGTGGCTGAATGTTTTGTCGTTATTTCCCGTTCCGGAAAACAAATTACGGAATTCATTACATGGCATAGAACGTATCGTCATACCGGAAGAAAACTTCGGCGGACAATATCGCTCGGTAATTGAGACATTATTCGATGATCAGGATATCGTCGGCGTGAATAAAATCGGCTCGATGATAACACCCGATGAAATTATAGCAGAGGTCGTGTGAGTTATGCCGCAACAATATGAAACATATCTTGTCGACGGCGTTAAATTTCCGTTTTGTAAAGGATGCGGACACACGCACTCCGTACGCCATCTTGATAAAGCGCTCGCGATATTACAACGCGATCCAACAGGCATCAATCTGGTCAGTGATATCGGATGTATCGGACTTGTCGACGCGTTATTTTCCGGTATTCATACCGTGCATACGACACACGGCCGCTCGACGGCATTCGGCGTGGGAATCGAACTTGCCGATGGAATATTGCACGACTCGGATTTAAAGACAATCGTCATTCTCGGTGATGGCGGTGCCACGATCGGGTTATTACATATCGTACACGCTGCATTGCTTAATGTTGATGTTACCGTTATCGTATGTAACAATTATTTGTACGGTATGACCGGCGGTCAGCATTCCGCATTTACACCATACGATATGGTTACCACAACGACTCCGTCGGGAAACATTATTCCACCAATGGATATTTGTAGTGTTGCCCAAAGCTGTGAGGCCGGCTTTGTTGCACGAACACTCGCAACGGATAAAAACCTTGCCGGGGTGCTCGCGAAAGCCATAGAGTATCCGGGATTCGCTCTTGTTGAAATAATGGAAATTTGTCCGGAATATGGTTTAAAACATGGCGGCATCGACGGTAAGAAATTGAAGGAATCAATCAAGGAACAGAATAAACCGCTCGGTATCCTCGTCAACCGTCAGGATCGCACTGAGTTTTCAGTTCAATATAACAACAGTATTGATACCGAAGCATACGAACGGTTAAAGAAGAAGAACGAGTTTACCATTAAGAAGGAATACACCAGTTCGCTAGAGAGGCAAGCCGGGGTAGTTATTGCGGGGACGGCCGGGGAACGGGTTCAACTATCTTCGTATTTACTTTTAAATGCAGCCATCGCCTCGGGGTTACACGCGACACAGAAAAATGATAATCCCGTAACCCAGGGCTCCGGTTTCTCAATCTCCGAAGTTATATTAAATCAGGATGAAGTGTACTATACCGGAATTGAATCACCCGATTATGTGGTAATAACTTCAAATGACGGTTTGCGTGAAATAACGGCGAACGGTTTATTATCGCGCTGTACTGATGAAACCATTTTATTAGTTGATGCGTCATTGAATATAGAAGGAGTGAAGGGAAGGATAAAGAAACTGCCTCTTCGCAAGACATTTGGAGCAGATCGTGCAGCGGTGGGCGGTTTGGGCGTTTGTGTGGGTGGAGCTGGAATTGTCCCACGTGACGCATTTGAGCGGGAAATAGAAAAAAGATTTCGCGAGGAAGGCAAAAAAATAATAAGCAAAATATATGAACTCACAGATGCAAAGTTTTTTTCGGAAAATGCTTGACAAGTAGCTCAGAAAAAGTTAATATTTAACCATTGTGTCTTACCTGCATCTACACAAATAAAGAAGGAGATAACATATGACAAATCGAATATTACTCCTCGGTGTAGTTTTAACGCTCCTCATAATATCGGCAGCGTTAATCTTACCGGATAATAACCGATCAACAGATCAAACCGCATTTGCAGCAACACCACCGGTTGCTGACGAAGCACAGTATATCGGTGTTGCACAATGTGTGATCTGTCATAGAACAGAAGCACAAGGCGAACAGGAACGTATATGGCGTGAAAGCTTACACGCATATGCATTTGAACGATTAAAAGAAGAACAATCGGTGGAGATCGCCCAGGAAATGGGTATCGATACACCTCCGCATGAAGCAGAGGAATGTTTGGTATGCCATGCAACCGGCTTCGACCTACCGGATGAACGTCTTGGCAATAGATTTAATGTTGAAGACGGCGTACAATGTGAAACCTGCCACGGTGCCGGTTCCGAATACCGCGCTATTCACGCTCGGGATGTTGAGGCAGGTAAAGAGCGGGGTCTCATTGTAGGCCGCGGTGATGCCGATAGGTGTATCGAATGTCATAACGAAAACAGTCCGACCTATAAAGGATTTGACTTCGAACGTGACATGGAAGCCATTGCACATCCTGTTCCAGACTAATTAATAATTACACCGGGTCGCATGAGAAAGACACCATGCGACCCGTTTTGTTACTTACCTTAATAAAATTTTAGATGGGGAGATAGTAATATCTCATGTGCTGATGAATAAGTATATCTGAATTTATTTTTTATGGGCTTGACTATGAGAACTTGTTCATTACTTTTAATGATCGCACTCCTTGCCTCTTTATTTCCCTACCCGACTGAAGGACAAACAATCAACGGTCGTTTTAATACGACATTCTATACGTGGGATAGATTGGACGGGCAGCTGGCCGGTCCGGATGAACTTCGTAAGGTTACGCATTTCAGGGGATATCAAACATTCCGGTTTGGGATTACTCACGGAGACTTTTCCATTCGAACCTATAGCCAATTCTCCCAGGATTTTAATACGAGAATGGAAAGAGATCCGATCGGACGCGTTTACGACCTTCATCTGCGCTGGAGAAATATTTTTGATGTTCTCGAACTTAATTTCGGGCGTCACCCTATTTACTCGGGAGTCGGGAGAGGAACGATCGATGGTGGAAGTCTGCGGCTTAATATAGACGATGGAAAATTTACTGCACATATTTATGCAGGATCACTTGTCCGGCCGTTTCAATCCGGACGAATACAATCCTGGAATGATCGACGAATGGTCGGCGGGCACCTTGCGGTAAGACCTGTCCAGGGATTATATGCAAGTGTTAGTTATATGGATCGCCACAATAAACGCGAGCCGTACAGAGCAACGCGGGCAGATTCATTACTTAATCCTATGCAGGTTTTAATTGACGGGGACAGCCGTGAATTCCAACTTGCCAGCACCGATATCAGTTACCAGCTCGGTAATCGTGCATCGTTGTAC
>SKXH01000162.1 GCA_007128495.1 Bacteroidota bacterium | reverse complement strand
ATTCGCCGGATTTAACAAGTTGACTGGCAATTTAAAATTCGGTCAAAAGGGTCTCTATGAATATTGGGAAGATCCGGCAAATGACATACGGTTGACTCGTCAAAAAGGAGTTTCACTTGCCCTCAAATTCATTGATTAAGTCCTCCGGTAACGGGTCGTTAAAATTTTCCGGGGTTGTAAACTCTCCCTCACAGAGACCATACGGTCTCAGTTTGGAAGGATGATATTTCATAGGTGTAACTTCCGCAATCGGTTTATTGGATTTTAGAATAACAAGCGATTCTCCGGTCTCCAATTTTCGAAGAAAAGCGCGCAGGTCTCGCTGGATTTCTTCGACACTTATTTGACTTATACTCATAATATTAAAACTCCAAAAAAATACTACTAATATATCTTTACGAATTTACAAAATGTGATTTGAAAAAGCAACGGGACGATTGGTGATTCGCTATACATTCGAGATTCGTTATTCTCGTATCCCAAAAGTGAAATAATCTACCCAAAAGAAATCCGGATGAACCAAAAAATATAATAGCAAGCTTCTTTGGTCAACGAAGTCCGCCCCAGCGGACGCAGTTGACCGGCGGAGA
The DNA here is from genome assembly GCA_007128495.1 of Bacteroidota bacterium. GTDB lineage: Bacteria > Bacteroidota > Ignavibacteria > T3Sed10-11 > T3Sed10-11 > T3Sed10-11. Next base: position 4,586 of record SKXH01000162.1, on the reverse strand, counting down.
CACTTGCGTTACATAGCCCGCCACAAACGCACCCCCATGACACGCGACACCTCTCACCTGTCACCTGTCACCTAACACCTCCCCCCCCTCCGCACTCACAGTGAGGTTGTTCCATGATTCGTCTGCGGTTGAGAGTTGTGCCATTCTATACGGGTGCCGGGTAGTATTTGTTTGAAGATTTCATAACGGAAGGATGCGCGGTAGTAAAAGTTTTCGGTGAGGATATGGTAAGAAGTCGAGGAGTGATTTAAGGAGGAAGTCTAATTATATTTTGTATTCCGCAATTACAACAGCAACCATACACCTGTCTGCCAGGTAAAGTACCGGCGTTGTGTGTTTGTATGATCGTTATTTAGGATGGAGTACTCCAACTGCACACCTGTATAAAATTGCCGCACGATTTCGTACCGGACTTCCGCACGGTAATGAAAATTCCGGGTTACTTCGCCGTCGAGAAACTGTTTATATCGCGAATCTCTATCCCTATCCCACGGTACAAACACATCACCACCTACATTCCGGATAAGTTCACCCTGTTCGTCGTACAGGTTGTCGCCGTGGCGCTCGCCCTGAAATTCTATCCGGAGATACCATTGCCAATCCGGACGGTATTCCAAACGGGCAAGGAAATCGTCTGAATTAGGTCCCAGAGGATGTCCCATTAAAAAGCCATCGTGCTGGAGATGAAGATTCGGGCCACGATGATGGGAATACACATGCGGCTCAATACGCGTGTAGTTAGCGGTAAGATCGAGGTTATCGAATCCAAACGCATCGACATAGAAAAATCCGGCATGCACCGACCACATATTGTTCCATACACGTGTAAAGGATTTATCAATATGTATATCGTCGAAAAACATTCCGGTTTTTATTTCGAAATTTCTTACCGGACGCACTGCGATATCGAAACCTATCATGGATGCATCACGGTCGCCGAGATTGCGCTCGGTGGCTTCGAGAATGTTAAACGGAATAAGATAGCCAAGTTCGGGAGTCGCACGGGAATATAACGTTGTTTGGTTCAACGCAAGCTGCAAAGAGTTATCAAACACCGTAAACTCAAAACGGTTGGCAACGTAATATTTATTATTCTCTATCTCGCGGTAATTGCGGAATAGTATCGTTCCGTGTACATAGTTATAATTCACCGCACCGTATGAAAGATCGATGCGGAAGTGATTGAACATCGGTGCATTATCCGACAGAAACAAACTCGAGCCGTGACTCTCGCGCCATTCGAGCCGTTCCCGTGCGAGCTGCAAGCCGATTATTCCGAGATCGTACCGGATACCTGCCATCGACTGCTCGGCAAAATCTTCACCGGACCGCCGGAAGCTGTGACTATGTACAATGCGGTTATCTTCACGGGCAAACGTACGATCTCCCTGCACCATCATATTAGCCCCGTGTACAAAATAACCGAGCCGGCCGTAAAGCGTACCGCGTACCCGGAGTCCGAAATCGACAAGGTTGAGTGAAGGCCTGCTCTGACCGTCGATACCGTCGCCGGTGCGGCTCCGTGACCGGTGTTCATATGAAAGTATGCCGTTAACGAAAAAAGAGTTCCCGGTGGTATCGTGCCATGCATATAAATATTTGTTCCGGTTTGTAAAGAGTCCCCCGAATCTACCTTCGTTTATATCGCTTCCGAATACTGAATGAACATCCTCTAATTCCCCTGCACGATCGTAAGCGAATTCGCTATAATATATTTCAGCGCGTTCGCGATCTGTTCGGCTGAGCCGGTCACGTTTATCGTACACCTGTGAAATATATTCTGAAACATGACGCCGTGACATGGGAACAACCGTTCCGTGATACCGGTCGAGAATCTTCTTCACTTCCATCCTGTGGAGGAAATCATATACGGGATGATCTGCGGGGACGGTCTCGGCTTGTGCGCGTACTTGATGCGGCAGGGAAACTGCTATAATTACCGATATTGCTATTATGCTTAAGTGATATAAGATACGGGACACTTTTTCGGGTTTCGGGTTTCGGGTTTTCCGCCAAAAAGCGGCGGACAAGCAGGTTTTCCGCCAGATAGCGGCGGACACGGCGGCGGACGGGGCAGCCAGAATGTGGTGGACCTACAATTGATTATTTTTTATTGCCTATTGAATATTGTGTATGTTGGGTTTTCGAGTTTTTAATTTCATGATTCGGGCATGCCCCCTCCAAACGGCGTGCCGGGCACTTCTACCGCAGCGTGTCGGCTCAGGCGAGCCGACTTACAGTTTTACTGCGTTTAATACTTGTTTGACAATTTAGGCAACCTTTACCTCTATGGTGGTATTGAGGATTTCTTTGCTTAAGGATTCCGAAATTTCCTCGTCTGTTAATGTCTCCAGGTACAACTCTATTGCCTCACGAATATTTGCAACAACCTCTTCATAACTATCGCCCTGTGAATGACACCCTTCCAGTTCAGGGCAAAATGCATAATATCCATGTTCATCTTTTTCAATTATGACGCTAACTTTGTGAGACATGTCCATTCCCCCGATAAATTATTATTTCCTGATTTCTATTAACTAATATAATAAATTTATTAACTGATGTTACGCATAAGCTATGATTTTATAACTTCCCGATTTCATCGGGACTTCCTCGTAGAACGTTTGGCAATATTCCGATTTTTTGAGTCATTTTAAACGGGTAAGTCCCGACAAAGTCGGGAATTTTCTTTAACATAATGCTTGCGTAACATCACTTATTAATTATTTACCTACTTATTACCAGTCACAAACCTCCTGAAGCAAAACAACAGATATATCGAGCTGCTGCAAACTGCCAACTGAAAACTGACCTTTGTATCACCGTTTCTCCCTCCCACCTCTCACCTGTCACCTACTACTTACTACCTACTACCTACTACTTACAATTCCCCCCTACGCACTCCGCGCCCGCTTCACTATAATATTATACATTGCACCAAATAAATACCGTACATCCGTGAGCCAGGGATGTTTATCGTATGCATCAAGGTAACGCCTTTCGGATGCTACTATCTCATCCAGTGTTTTCGGGAGATCGACATAAAACGGGGGAACGAGACCGGGCTTGTATTTAATGCGGCGTTGTCGAAACTCTTCGGGATACAGATTAAAGTAATGCTCCGACAAAGGACGCACACCGACCAGCTTCATATCGCCGCGCAGGAAATTGATCCACATCGCCTGCTCGTCGAGCCAGAGTTTCCGCATCACACGTCCCCACGATGTTATACGAAAATCATGGTTAAACTTTCCGTTCTCATCAAGGTTGTTAATTTTATGGATGTAATCCTGAAGGTACTCCGCATACGGATGCATTGTGCGGAACTTATACACTTTGAACAATCTTCCATTTTTCCCGATCCGTTTAAATCCCACGAAAAATCCGTATGAAGCGTCACCGTTGTACATCGGCGCTCTTTTCTTCCGGCAGACGAAATACGTCATATACCCGATCTCACGGCGCTCGATAACCTCGAAACCGCACGCCGCCAGCCGGCCGAGGGTTTCGGTCGCCGACATCGCTTTGTTAATTCCGCGTGTAAGGATCGAATAAATACGGCGGGTGGGCTTCCACTTCGGGAAGACACGCTTCACGATGAAATCAAGAAAATAAAATGGATATGACAACAATGGATGGTATCTGTGTAAGATTCGCTGTCTTCGGGAAGCAATCGTCTCGACACAGCCGATGTAATACCCGCCCTTCGGGAGTTTTTGGTTGACGAGACTGAAGAACTCAATCGGCTTATCGATATCGTTTACGCGCTTGAGGTTAACGAACGAACGCAGCGAGCGTCCATTGATAGCTTCCACATTGAAGGGTTCGGAGGTCGCCATAACTTCAGTGCCCGGATCCGCCATATCGGCAAACTGTGATATATAATGTATAGCTCCATTACCAAACGCACGTTCAACAGCATGGCGGCGATACTCCTTCCGTTCCTGAAAATAGTGAACGGGATACGCCGGTGCTTCGGTTACAATTGCCATTGGTTTACCTCGGTTTTGTGGGGGAATGTTGTTTAAAGAAAACAGACGTCAGAGATCAGAGGTCAGTTGTTCGTCTTTTATTATAAACATAAAACTAATTTATTTATCGTTGAGATACATAACCTACTTACTTTTCACTTTTCACTATTCACTATTCCCTTTTCACTTCCCGATACCCCACATTCCCAACCTTCATATCATCCGGGAGAGGTTCGTCTTCATCGAGATCAAGGCAACGGAGCGTGTTTTCATCGATTATTTTGTAGCGCAAGCCCGATTCGGGACATGCCATTACTCCGTCTTTATCCGGATTTTTCAGCACATGGCCGTGGCGGCTCATCCATCCTTTATGACGGGCGGGATTACCGACCATCAGTGCATAATCGGGGACACTCTTTGTAATTACCGCACCAGCGGCTATAAAACAATACCGTCCGAGCGTGATGCCGCAAAGTATGGTTGCATTTGCGCCGATGGTCGCGCCTCTTCTGAATAATGTTTTCTCATAGAGCGAGTGCCGTTTCACCTGCGACCTCGGATTGGTCACATTGGTGAGCACGCAGCTCGGACCGAAAAATACATCGTCTTCGACTT
>SKXH01000268.1 GCA_007128495.1 Bacteroidota bacterium | reverse complement strand
TTCTTTCATTATCGCAGGACATTATGACAACTCAAGCGATGCAATCGAAACGGATTATCCTCTCCGGCATGCGCCCCACCGGAAAACTACATCTCGGACACCTTGTCGGTGCTCTTGAAAACTGGGTGCAGCTCCAGACTGAATTTCAGAATTACCACCTCGTTGCCGATTATCACGCATTAACAACAAACCCGGATTCTTCACATATTACCGAGTATACCATTGAAATGGTGATCGACTGGCTTGCTGCGGGTATCGACCCGAAGGTTAGTCCTATGTTCAGGCAATCGCAGGTGAAGGAGCATGCCGAGTTACACTTACTATTGTCGATGCTCATTACCACATCCCGGCTCGAACGGAATCCGACGTTAAAAGACCAAGTGCGGGACCTCAACCTCGAAACTATTGTATACGGGCATCTCGGATATCCGGTACTGCAGGCAGCGGATATATTGTTGTACAAAGGAGAAGTTGTTCCGGTCGGTGAAGATCAGATGCCGCATATAGAAATCACCAGAGAGCTTGCACGCAGGTTTAATACATTATATGGTAAAGTTTTTCCTGAACCGGAAGGGCGGTTGACAGAGTTCGCGCGACTGCCGGGACTTGACGGTAAGCGAATGAGCAAATCGATCGGCAATACGATCATGCTTGCCGATTCACCGGACGATATTAAAAAGAAGATGCGGACCGCGGTAACCGATCCGCAGAAAGTCAGAAAGAATGATCCCGGACGGCCGGATATTTGTCTTGTGTTTACGTATCATAATAAATTCAATAGCCCAGAGGTACCCGAAGTTCGAACGGGATGCGAGTCGGGGGCGCTCGGTTGTGTCGATTGTAAGACCCGATGCGCAGAGAAAATCATCGAATCGCTTGCACCGATGCGCGAAAAACGGCTTCATTACGAAAATAATATATCGGAAGTAAAAGATATTTTACACGAAGGCGAGAACAAAGCACGGGCAAAGGCGCAGGAAACAATGCACGACGTACATAAAGCAATGAATATGGGGATTGTTGGAGATTAGTTAAGAGCGATATTATAGGATGCTATGGAAAAGGTTGTCGATATACTCCCAACTGAAAGGAATAAAATTTTATCTCGGTTTGCTGACAAATTTGAGGTAGCTCACTATCTAAACCGGAAGATTGTTAGCTTTCAGTCTAATAAAAGCGAACCGATATATAGATGGTTTAAATATAAAGAAGGTTTTTCCTCCGCATTAGTCAAATATTTTTTATCTGAATATGCGACGAAACCGGGGAGGATATTAGATCCTTTTGCAGGTATCGGTACTACCCTTTTTGCTGCCCAAGAAAACGGCTGGAAAGCTGATGGTATCGAATTGTTGCCAGTAGGGACATTCGTTATTCAATCACGGGAAGCAATGAATAACATTGATCCAGTGAGAGTTAAACATAAGCTCAAGGATATCTGGAAAGAAATCGAAAAAAAGGATATATATGAGCAATTTATTAAGCATATTTCTATAACAAAATATGCATATCCGGATGATACTGAAATTTATTTGAATAAATATTTATCTCTCTGTGAAAGCATAAGAGATCAGGATTTACGAACCGTATTAAAATTTGCAGCATTTGCGATCTTAGAAGGAATTAGCTATACGCGGAAGGATGGACAGTATCTGAGATGGGATTCTCGGTCGAAGAGAGAGTTATCAGGTCGTCCATTTGATAAAGGTGTTATACTCACATTTAAAGAAGCTGTTGAGAAAAAGGTTCATGAGATCATTGAAGATTTGACATTGGGCAAGGAAGCCACACTCTTCGATAATCCAAATAAAAATAAATCGGATGTGTTCCCGGTTAATATAATTTCTGGCTCTAGCCTCGAAGAATTACCAAAAATTGATAACAACCTTTATGATTTTATTGTTACCTCTCCCCCATATTGTAATAGATATGATTATACGAGAACATATGCATTGGAATTAATCTTCCTTGGTTACAGTAGTGAACAAGTTCGAAAATTAAGACAATCTATGGTAACCTGCACTGTCGAAAACAAAGAAAAATATGAGTTTTTAAAAAATATATATGAAACGCTTGGTAAACAACATAGTTTTGATACTATCGTTGAAGTGTATAGTAATAATCCGGCAATGGCTGAGGTAAATAATGTGCTTAACATTCTTAATAAATCTGGAAAATTGAATAATAGTAATATACCAAGAATGGTAAAGAATTATTTTTTTGAAATGTGTTTTGTTGTTTATGAAATGGCACGAGTATTAAAAAGTGGTGGGTATTGTGTAATGGTTAATGATAACGTGCGTTATGGAGGAGAGGAGATACCAGTAGATCTTATCTTATCTGATTTTGCAGAAAGTTTTGGTTTCAATGTAAATAAAATATTTGTACTACCAAAAGGTAAAGGGAATAGTAGCCAACAGATGGGTAGCTATGGCAGATCAGAAGTTAGAAAATGTGTCTATTTATGGCAAAAAGACTGAGATTAAACTCAATTATAAAGTCACCTCAAGATTTGATAACGCCTAGGGCAGAAGTTAGAGCGGGATTTATTTCTTTAGCGTTGGAAAAAAACTACCTTGCAGTACCTTACGTTGAGGAGGCAAAAGCATTAAAATCACTTGCAAATCGGGTGTCTAAGCCAAGTGATCTTCTAAAAATTAAGGAACTAACCATCGGATTGTTAACTGCTTCAGGTCTCTCGGATAAAGCTCTGAACTATTTAACAGAAGAGGATAAATATACTGCAATTAAAGGTTTAATTGACAAATATTTAGAACCAGCAGGTGATAACTTCAAAGATGAGCTTGTATATAGATACCTATTAACAAAAGGTGATACTTTGGGTGGTAAATCCCGGAATCTTGCAGGGACACTTGCAGAAAGAAAATTTTTAAAAACATTAATATCAGTGTTAAATGTTACCGGTGTTCCATTCCAATGGAAAGATAGGGATTCTAATGCTTGGTTTGATAAGATTGAAAATTTTACTGAAATTGAAAAAAGAATAAAAGCTATAGCATGGGTTAATGGTCGGAAAAAACGATTATTAATAATGAATATAATTGTGCCGATTGTAAGAAAGAATGTCGATTTATCTGTCCTAAAGGGTGTCAAAGAGGACTATGAGGGGAATAAGCGAGATTTTACACAGCATTACAAAAACTATATCGCATTGGGTGAATTAAAAGGTGGAATTGATCCTTCTGGAGCGGATGAACATTGGAAATCAGCAAATTCTGCATTGGCAAGGATCAAAAAGAGTTTTTCTGATCACGACTGGACACCAAAGACGTTTTTTATAGGAGCCGCAATTGAAAACAGTATGGCAAGTGAAATATTCAATCAGTTGAAGGAGGGTACCATTAATAATGTTGTCAATTTGACAAATGATGAGCAATTAGCTGCTATTTGTGGATGGTTGATAAAGTTGTAATATTAAAATGATAAGTAAGTAATTAACTATGTACAAAATCAAACTCCAGGACTTTGAAGGACCATTCGATCTGCTTTTGTTTTTCGTGAAGCGGGATGAGCTCGATATCTATGATATACCGATCTCACGGATTACAAAGGAATTCCTGGAATATATTCAAATCATGAAGATGCTTGACCTGGATGTTGCAGGCGAGTTCATTGTGATGGCATCTACTTTGATGCAGATAAAAGCCCGGATGTTATTACCCCGTGATGAAGATGGCGAGGAAGAGGAAGAAGACCCGCGTTCGGAGCTTGCCAGACGGCTGCTCGAATATAAACGCTATAAAGAGATGTCATACAAGCTCGCCCGCATGGAATTACGGCAGGCGAAACATTTCAACCGGTCGAACTTTCAGTACGATGAGCGTGAGATCGAAGATGATGACGAAGAATATATCATGAAAAACGTCACGCTTTTCGATTTGATTTCCGCGTTTAAACGTGCGATTGATAAGATGCCGAGACTCAGGCATCACGATATTGAGAAAGTTCCGGTCACGGTAGAAGAGCAAATGAATTTAATACACAGCCGGCTGGGTGTCGAGGGAAGACTCGAATTTCACCGGCTCATATCAAATATGCGGCGGATCGAAATAGTCGTCACTTTTATTGCGATACTTGAAATGCTTCGATCCAATCAAATTTCCTGTGAGCAAGCAAAACCCTACGAAGATTTTGTAATCCTCAAGAAGGCGTCGTAAATTTCGCGCGTATGGAAACTACATCAATAAAACAAATTGTCGAAGGACTGATCTTTGCGGCAGATGAGCCGCTTACACCCGGGCAAATCCGTGAACTGGTAGAAGGCGAATCGTCAAACGGTGAATCCGGAACTTCCGGGTTGACGCCGCAGAAACTGCAAACGCTGGTCAATGAGTTAAACGGCGAATATGAACGGGAAGGTAAGCCCTACCGAATTCAGTCTATAGCCGGCGGTTTTATCTTTTCAACGAACAGCAATGTATCGAAGTATGTCGGCAAATTGCATAAAGAGCAATCTAAAAAACGCCTTACCCAGGTGGCACTTGAAACGCTGGCTATTATCGCATACAAACAGCCCATCACAAAAGTCGAGCTTGAGACGATACGCGGTGTCAACTCAGATTATATTGTAAAATCGCTGCTTGAAAGAGATCTGATTACCATTGTCGGCAGGCAGCAAACGGCCGGACGCCCGTTGTTGTACGGTACAACAAACCGTTTTCTGATGCATTTCGGATTGAATTCCATCAAAGAGCTGCCGAAACCCCGGGAAATCGAAGAATTGATCGGCGAGACCGAACTTGAAGTCGAAAAACGTATGCTCGAACTGGAGAAACAAAAGCAGGAAGAGGAGGAGGATATTGCTCAAAAAAAGGAGCGGAAACCGCATCCGCTTTCGGAAAATGCAATGGCAAAGATCATCCCGCTCAAACCGGATTATCGACCGTTGAAAATACCGGAACCCGAACCCGAACCAGAACGGGAAGAAGATATAGATGATACACAGGATCGAAAACGCGAAGACGAGCATAAGGAGGATGAAACCGAACATCGGGAGACACAAAAAGATGAGGAGGTAGCAGCCGAATCCGACGATTTGCAAACAGATACCGAAAGTACCGAGCAAGAGCATACACCTGATATTGCGGAAGATACAGATACTGAACACGAAAAAGAACAAACAGAGATTGAACAAATAGAAGAGGTAGAGGAACCGACGCAGGAATATATAACTACGGAAGAACACCAACCGGTTGACGAACAAATGCAACCTGAACGGGGATGGAAAAAGTGGAAAAACAAGATAGTAAAAATCATCAAAAAGATGTTCGGTTAAATAAATTTTTATCACACAGTGGTGTAGCATCACGCCGTAATGCCGATGAAATTATCGAGCAGGGCCGGGTCGAAATTAACGGAAAGGTGGTAACCGAACTCGGAACACGCGTCGATCCCGGATCGGATACCATAGCTGTTGACGGTGAGGTTGTACGTCTTCCGGAAAAATATACGTATGTTTTGTTGAACAAACCAAAAGATACTATAACGACGGTAAAAGACGAGCGGGGCAGAAAAACAGTGATGGATGTCGTATCCCTCCGCGGAAGGTTTTATCCTGTCGGCAGACTTGATCGTAATTCAACCGGCGCACTACTTATAACGAATGACGGCGAGCTTGCTCACCGTTTAATGCATCCGCGATTCGAAGTTGAAAAGGCATATTACGTCCGTCTCGATAAGCCGCTTGAGGAAAAAGACCGGAAGAAACTTTTGCGTGGTGTGACGATCGACAAGAAGAAAGCGAAGGCGGAGGAAGTAACGCTCATTGAGAAATCAAAGCGTACCGAGATCGGTGTCGTTCTTCACGAAGGCCGGAACCGTCAGATACGCAATATGTTTGAAGTTCTTGGTTATGATGTAAAAGCGCTTGATCGTGTGGCGTATGCCGGCTTAACCTGCAAGGGAATAAAGCGCGGTGAATGGAGACATCTTACTAAAAAAGAAGTGGCAGGGTTAAAGTCGCTCGTTAAGTTGACATAATTTTTTTATTAGTTAATCGGATATGGAAACCAATGGCAGATAATCAACAACAAGAAAAAAAGCTCTATCAACAGGAAGTCAACGAATTACTCAAACGCCGCCGGGAGGAGCTTGAACATCTCAAACAAAGCGGCGTAGACCCGTATGGTTATGAATATGATGTAACAGATTACTCCGCTTCCATTAAAAATGAATTCGAAGACGATGCACCCCCGAAACGGTATCGCGTTGCCGGACGCGTGATGAGTATGCGCAAAATGGGCAAAGCATCCTTTATGCATATTCAGGATCAGGAAGGCCGCATTCAACTCTACCTGCGCAAAGATGCACTCAATGAAACATATGATCGGATCAAGCTGCTCGATATCGGTGATATCATCGGCGTTGAGGGTGAGGTGTTCCGGACGAAGATGGGAGAAATTTCTATAAAAGCTGAATCAGTTGAAGTGCTTGCAAAATCTTTGCGACCGCTTCCGGTCGTGAAAGAACGAACGACGGAAGACGGTACCGTCGTCCGATACGATCCTTTTTCAGATAAAGAACTTCGATACCGGCAGCGATATGTGGATATGATTGTAAATCCCGATGTTCGGGAGGTATTTAAAAAACGGGCACAGTTGATCAAATTCATCCGTGATTATCTCGATGATCAGGGATATCTTGAAGTTGAGACGCCTGCATTGCAGCCGGTATACGGCGGGGCTGCGGCCCGTCCGTTTGTGACACATCATAATGCACTCAATCTAAAATTGTATCTTCGTATTGCAGATGAGCTTTATTTAAAGCGGTTGATCGTCGGCGGGTTCGATGGTGTATATGAAATTGCGAAAGATTTTCGTAACGAAGGAATGGACCGCAACCACAATCCCGAATTCACCATGCTCGAACTTTACGTCGCATATAAAGATTACAAATGGATGATGGATTTCGTGGAGCGTATGACCGCCGATCTGGTGCATCATATACATTCTACCTTTACAATTTCCATCGGCGAGCATACTGTTGATTTTAAGCCGCCCTGGAAACGGTTAACAATGTTCGATGCAATACAAGAATATACCGGCATCGATATCTCGGAATTGGATGAAGCTGCCTTGCGGAAAGCCGCACAGGAACTCGGATTAGAACTCGAACCGTCAGCCGGTTCGGGTAAGATCATCGATGAAATTTTCAGTGAATTAGTTGAACCGAAACTTATACAACCAACTATTATAATGGATTATCCTGTCTCGATGTCGCCATTGGCAAAACCCCACCGGTCGAAACCCGGGCTTGTCGAACGGTTTGAGGTCATTGTTAACGGACAGGAACTTTGCAATGCATTCAGTGAGCTGAACGACCCTGTCGAGCAGCGGGCGCGCTTCGAAGAGCAGATGAAGCTTCGCGAGCGGGGCGACGATGAGGCGCACGTTCTCGATGAGGATTACCTGCGGGCGCTTGAATATGGCATGCCGCCGGCTGCAGGTTTAGGAATCGGTATCGACCGGCTCACGATGGTAATCACAAACCAGGAATCAATCCGGGACGTGCTCCTCTTTCCACAGATGCGTCCGGAAGGGAAATAATTATATTATGATTAGTGTTATAATTCCTACCCTCAGCGAAAAACGGCTCATCGAACAGGCACTGCGGCAGTTCGATGAGGAAGTCAGAAATAAATATGATCTCGAGATAATTGTCAGCGATGGAGGAAGCGACGACGGAACCGTGCAAATAGCAAAGGAACTGGCCGATCAGGTTGTTATATATAACGGCGAAGCACGGCAAACGATAGCCGGCGGAAGAAATAACGGTGCAACAAAAGCACAGGGTGATCTGCTCTTCTTTTTAAATGCCGATACATTGATCGACGATCCGGATAGTTTTTTTGACGGTATTAACAATGTTATGAGTGATCCGGATGTGCTTGCATTAACATGCTATGTACGGGTCTATCCCGAAGAAGAACAATTATCCGATAAAATTTTTCACGGCGTTTGCAACCGGTTCTTTGACGTGGTCAACTCAATCGGTATCGGTATGGGGCGGGGTGAATGTCACGTCATACGTCGATCGGTGTTTGAAGAGATTGGCAGGTACAATAGCACGCTCGTTGCCGGCGAAGACTTTGATCTTTATTCCCGTATTCGGCGAAAAGGGAAAATTAAATTCATGCGCGACCGTTATGTATTCGAATCCCCCAGACGATACAGGCGGTACGGATATCACCGGGTAGCGTTTGACTGGTTTCGTAATGCGGTATCGGTGAAGCTGTTTAAACGCTCGGTCATCGACGAGTGGACTCCGATACGATGAGGGAGGCATAAATTTGGCAGGATTCCGGTTTTATATTCTTTTCATTATTACGATCACCATCGGCGGCAGTCAATTATATGCTCAGATTGATCTTGTACCGTCCGATCACGAGGTGTATAATTTTTTAAAAAGAATGCAGGTGCGCGGCGTTCTCGATCAACGATACAGTACTGCATACTTGCCGTATGACCGGGAGACCGTGGGGGCGCTGCTAAAATATATGTCCGGTAACAAAGATAGGTTGTCGAGTACTGAGCTTGCTGCACTTCAACGTTATCTCATTGAATTCTCCTACGAAGTTGGGTTACCCCGTGAAGAGCGCGTCTCATTGTGGAACGATGGTCTACGGGGACTGTTCGATCCCCGACAGAAATATCTCTACCGTTATGAGGATGATACAGCCGTTCTGAACGTAAATCTTTTATTTGCGGGAGAAACACAATACTGGGATACCGGAACAATTCCCGACAATAGCACGACACTCTGGCAAATGGGCGGTGGTCTCTCCGGCACCATTGGAAGTTGGTTTGGGTTTTCACTTAATGCCGTCAACGGCTACGTTGCGGGCTCGCGTCAACTGGCACGGCAAAACATTGAAGTCGATCGTACGTATAAAATAGAAGAGCCGGATTCCCGTTTTTTTGATTTTACCCATGGCCATATACGGGCGGCCCGCGATTGGGGAAGTGTAACTATCGGCCGTGAACGTCTTATCGGTGGAAGTGGTCCGCAGAGAGGTACGCTGCTCTTTTCCGATTTTGCACCGAAAATAGATTATATCGGTCTTGATTTGAACTATAAGAGGTTCTTTTTTAATTTTTTTCACGGATGGATACTTGGTGAGGAAGAGTTTGAATCAGTCGGAAACGATATTTTTAGAAGGTCGATACCCGATAAGTATCTCTCTTTTCACCGGTTTGGTGCATATTTTTTTGATGCGAGAATGCAGCTTGCTCTGTCGGAAGTAATTGTCTACGGCGACCGGAGCATTGAGATTGCATATTTGAATCCTTTTTTGTTTTTTAAATCTGTAGAGCATAGTTTACGTGACCGTGATAAGGCAATGATTGCATTGGATATGCAGATACGGCCGACCGGGGGGATCGAACTGTATGGTGATCTATTGATTGACGATCTCGCCTTCGATAAGTTGGGTACGAATTGGTTTGGCAACCAGTATGCTTTCAGACTGGGAGGAATCGCCACGCCGGTATTTGCAGGTATACAAAATGCGATGGTACATGCGGATTATGTGCGGATTCAACCGTATGTATATACGCACCGTTTCCCGATAAATAGTTATGAACATGGAGGATTCCCGATCGGTAATCCCGTCGGCCCCAATTCGGATTCGTGGAATATACGATGGAATCAGTTATTGTCGGGCAGAACGAATATCGAATTGTATTATCAGCGTATTCGCAAAGGACATAATGTTACCGACGAAGCGGGAAATCTGCTCCGCAATGTCGGCGGGGACATTGCTCAAGGGTTCCGCCCGGACGATGCAACTGAAGTGTATTTTTTGGATGGAAATCTTGAAAAAACCAGTATTTTTGGGTTTATACTAAACTATGAGCCATTTCACCAATTTTTCATCTCGCTCGGCTATGAATACCGGGAACGGGAGGAAAGATGGAATGAGCAAACTTTTTGGGAACATTTTATGTTTGGAAAGTTAGTGATCGATTTGTGATATAAAGCACATACAAAGTTTGGAAACTTTAATTTATTAAAATAAATAAAATGGAAAGAGGGATTATGAAAAGGCGTATTTCTATTCCGATGGTCATCTTCCTGGTTGTGACTGCGATGTTTATTGGAACGCAGTATAACAACCTAATTTCCGGTGATACCATCTATGAACAAATGAAGAAGTTTACCGAGGTAATTTCGCTCACCGAGCGTTATTATGTCGAGGAGGTCGATTCCAAGGAGTTGGTTGAGAATGCAGTTAAAGGTATGCTGAATTCCCTCGATCCACACTCGGTATATATTCCGGTCGATCAAATGCAGCGTGTACAGGAAGAATTTCGCGGTAGTTTTGAAGGAATCGGCATTCAGTTTGAAATCCTTCGCGACACAATAAACGTTGTGGCTCCTGTATCCGGCGGTCCGAGTGACCGGCTCGGTATTCAATCCGGCGACAGGATAGTTAGAATTGAGGGTGAGTCGGCGATCGGTCTCACTAATGACGACGTTCAATCGAAACTTCGCGGTCCGAAAGGGACAAAGGTTACTGTGGATATCGTTCGAGCCGGATTAACTGATAAATTGCAGTTTGAGATAACCCGTGATAAAATACCGCTTTATACGGTCGATGCTTCGCTTATGTATGATAACGAGACAGGTTACATTCGCGTCAACCGGTACGCTGCTACAACGTACAACGAGTTTATGGAAGGCCTGGATGAGCTCTATGAACAGGGAATGAAGCGGTTGGTGCTTGACCTTCGAAATAATCCGGGCGGCTATCTCGAGGAAGCGTTTAAGATGGCCGATGTATTTATCCCGAGCGGCAAAAAGATCGTCTATACACAGGGACGCAACCCCCAGTTTAATGAGGAATATAGAGCAACGTCGGGTAGTCGATACGAAGACCTGCCCCTTATCATTCTGATCAACCCGGGCTCTGCATCGGCAAGTGAAATTGTATCCGGTGCTGTTCAGGATTGGGACCGCGGACTTATTGTCGGTGAACGCAGTTTCGGAAAAGGACTTGTACAACGGCAATTTGATCTGCGTGATGGCTCTGCGTTCCGCTTAACTACCGCTAAATATTTTACGCCGAGCGGTCGGTTGATCCAGCGTCCTTATGATAAAGGTGCAGAAGCATATCGTATGGAGGCATGGCATCAGGATGTCGATAGAGAAGAGGACGAAGATGCATTTGAACCGCTCGAAGCAGACACAAGCGAACAGCCCGTGTATTATACCGATGGCGGACGCATTGTATATGGCGGCGGCGGTATTACTCCCGATGTGATCGTCAGAAGTTCTCGATGGACGGAACTCGGTACGCGGATCATCAGTAAAAATTTGATCAGACTCTTTCATTCGCACTATATGGAACGGGAGGGGCAAAGGTTGCAGGACAGATATGGAGATGACCTTGAAAAATTCCGCAGCGAATTTACGATCACGAATGAACATTTTAATGAGTTCCTCGAGTTTGTGAGGGAAAACGACGTTACCGTAAAGGAAGAACATGTAGAAAAAGATCAGGCGTTCTTAAAGTCGTTCTTGAAGTCTGAAATCGGTCGTGCTCTTCACGGTGACAACGGCTTTTACGTTAGTAGACTTGAATCGGATGAACAGTTTCAGCGAGCGGTGAGTTTGTTCCCCGAGCTTCAGCGACTAATAACTGAAGAGATTGAATAGAGAGGCAATCGGGGATCATTAATGCGAATGGGACGGTTGGCGATATTGATCGCCGGTATGGTCGTATTTTCCGGTATGGCAATACTAATCTCTTCAGAACGTGAGAAAAATATTGCTATACCCGAAATCAAAGGCAACGAGAATGTATTTGTTGTCGGTGAAAAACTCGTATATAGAGTCCGGTACGGGTTTATTAGTTTAGGTGAAATAACCGTTACTGTTAACGGGGCTGTGGAAACGGAAAACGGCAGATTGTATCACGCGGATGCAGATATAGCATCATATTCAGGAGTGCCGTTTGTTTCGCTTCATCATATCTATTCTTCGGATATGACGTCTGATTTTTATTCGATCTGGTTTGAAGCGCTTGAACGGAATAAAGATTCGTGGGATGTCACACGCTTCAATTTTGATTATGATATGATGAATGTAGAGGTGGAGGAAGGGGCGCGAGGAAATGTGATGGCGACAGATACACTTGACATCGAGGGCTATTTACAAGACGGATTGTCTCTTTTTTACTTTGCGCGGGGATTTATCCGGTCGGAAGTTGACATGACAATACCGACTTTGATAAACAAAGATGCTGTGACGACCGATTTTGTTTTTAATGGAAAGCGTGACGGGAAAAAATCTAAAGTAACTGATTACCCGGTCGATGTTATAGAATTAAGAGGGAATGCAAACTTCAGCGGTATTTTCGGATTGTCCGGAGCATTCCGGGGATGGTTTACAAATGACGATGCCGCTGTCCCCATTGAGGCAAAGTTGCGGGTACTTATCGGAAATGTTACCATCGAATTAATTGAATGGGATCGCCCAGGATGGACCCCACCCAAATATATGAGCGACAGGTAATAACCTATCAGGGGATAACTCCCCGTTTACATTCCAATGTATTCGTTGCTCCCGGTGCGTGGATCGTCGGTGATGTTGAAATAGGCAGTGATTCTTCTGTTTGGTTTAACGCAGTTATACGGGGCGATGTAAATTCTATTCGTATCGGTGCTATGACCAACGTTCAGGATCTTTGTATGCTGCACGTTACCCATAAAAAATATTCGCTTAATATCGGCTCGAAGGTAACGATCGGGCATGGTGCAATTTTACACGGTTGTACCATAAGAGATACCGTTTTGATCGGCATGGGAGCAAAGATACTCGATGCAGCGATTGTCGGGAGTCATAGTCTGATAGCTGCGGGCGCTGTGGTTCGAGAAGGTATGCAGGTGCCTGAAGGAGTGCTTGTCGCCGGTGTTCCCGCGAAAGTTATACGGGAACTTCGTGACGATGAAAAAGAACAGATCAATCAATCAGCAGAGAACTATAAAAATTACGTACGTTCATATAGTCAAAGCAAATTGGGAGTATCACAGACATGAAAATCAAATTCTGGGGTGTGCGGGGTTCAATTCCAACTCCCGGTCAGAAGACGATCCGGTATGGTGGAAATACACCTTGCTTAGAAGTTCGTCCGGATGATGAAACGCTGCTGATCCTGGATGCCGGAACAGGTATCTCGACCTTCGGTGATTATCTTATGGAGCGAAATCAATCCGTAAAAGCCCACGTGCTTTTAACCCATACCCATTGGGATCATATACAGGGATTTCCGTTTTTTCTTCCCGCTAACCATGAACACAATGAATTTACCATAATCGGCAGCAACCACAACGGTATATCATTACAAAGGATAATGTCGGACCAGATGCAGGCAATGTATTTTCCGCTGCAATTCGATGAACTTAAAGCTAAAATTAGCTTTCGGGATATTGGAGAGGAAACGTTTACTATCGGTTCCACCACGATCGATGCACGGTATGTAAACCATCCCGGCTATGCACTGGGATTCAGGATTACCCATGGCGGTAAATCGTTCGTATATATAAGTGATAATGAGCCGTTTAATAAAGAACAGAGTGATTCGGATTTGAACAAGGTTGAAAAGCCCGTCGTCGAGCTGTTCAAACAGGTTGACGGTAACCCCAATTCTCGAATTGCAGATTTTGCAAAAGATGCGGATGTACTGATCCACGATAGTATGTTTACACCGAATGAATATAAGCACAAAGCATTCTGGGGACACTCGGATTACCGATTCGCCGTTGAAATGGCAGTACAAGCGCGGGTTAAAAAATTGATATTATTTCATCACGGACCGCATCATACCGATGCTGATATTGATGATATCGTAGAAAATTGTAGAAGAGAATTGCTCAATAAGTCCCATAAACCCGAATGTATAGCGGCTGCGGAAGGATTAGAGGTTTCAGTATAGTCGAATTGAGCGCTTGACATTAGCACTATCGGTGGTTATATTAAACGCAATGAGAACTTTGTATATTCTTATGGATGATATATTCTCCCCGTTCAGGTACGTAGTTTAAATGCCGATCGGGGATTTTATTACAGAGCACTATATAACAATATTATAAAAATTAACCAACGACGTGAAATTTACAAATGAAGACATAGCACGTATCGGTCAAACGCTCGGCGTCGAGCCGAAGCACGTCGGTAATGTATACCGGTTTGAGGTTGAAAACACCGAACAAAAACGTAAATTGAGTCTGGAAGTTTATCCGGATATACCGATCGGCAAGCGAACCGGTAATCTCATCTCGGTGTATACTCATACAACGCATTTACAACTGCACTTTTGTTCCGGTTATGTTATTAGCAATGAGTTGGGCGAGGTTACCTTTATTGGAGAACAGGGCGGCACATTAAGTGGCCTGATCGTTGAACGCGAGGGCGGTTGTTCACTGTATGCGAATGTTGACCGATCATTACTAACCGGCGACTTCACCAAACTCGGCCCTGAGGTTATGCTCTCCGGGATCGCGTTATCGCTCACCGAAGACGTTCTTACCAGCGAAGAAAATAAAAAGTGAGTGATATGCTGGTACAGGTATTCGCGGAGCATCCGGATGGTGAAGCTTTTGTCGATGAAACTAAACGTCTTGTTGAATATGTTCTGAATAAAGAGGAACGAAATGCGGAAATTCGTGTTGTGTATGTTCAAGACGAGGAAATACAAGCATTAAATAAGAAATATTTACAACACGATTATGTAACCGATGTAATCAGTTTTCCGTTGGATGAGGAAAATGGTGTCGTTGAAGGAGAAGTCTATGTATGTATCGATCAGGCCAAACGGCAGGCAGAGGAACACAGCGTTCCGGTTCGCCGGGAAGTTTCGAGATTGGTTATACATGGAGTTCTTCATATCATAGGATATGATGACGCGACACCGGATGAACGATCCTTTATGCAGCAAAAAGAGGATGAATATTTAGAAATGTTTGAAATTTCGTAAACGAAATAGAAGGTTTTTAGAATAATGCAAGAAAAAATAGTTGAAATAATAGTTTATATTATTAAGGAGATGCGTGACAATAAAGATCTCGGTGATATCAATCTGAGCGATCTTTCGGATTACGGCTATACCGAGACGGAAATAAGCACTGCATTGAGCTGGGTTATTGATAAGATTTCGCTGGGAGAAAATATATTTCTTGCTGAACGAAAAGAACCGCGAACCTCTTACCGCGTTTTTCATGAAGCCGAGAAGATGGTCATAGAGCCGGAAGCCCAGGGGTATGTTCTCCTCTTAAGCGAACTCGGCGTCATCAATGAAATGGAAGTGGAATTAATAATCGAACGGGTTATGATGTCCGGATTTCATAAAGCAGATCTTAAAAATATAAAATCGATCGTCGGGTCGGTTATGTTTGATCGTGATGAAGGAAATACGCCGGGAAGCAGATTTATGTTATCATCAAACGATACAATCCATTAAACGATTATTTCCGCGTAGTACCTTGTCACGAATTTAATTCCTATTTAATAACATTATTTAACAGTATGGCAAAAAAAGATAAATCACTTATAGTTGTAGAGTCACCTTCAAAAGCAAAGACTATTAATAAATATCTCGGAAAAGAATTTATCGTTGAAGCGTCGTTCGGTCATATAAAAAACCTGCCGAAAAGCCAGTTGGGCGTTGACGTAGATAACGGGTACGAACCTACCTATGAGACGATAAAAAATAAAACCGATGTTCTGAAAAAACTTAAACAAAAAGCAAAAGATGTAAAAGACATATATATCGCGACCGACCCCGACCGTGAAGGCGAAGCGATTGCCTGGCACATAGCCGAGGAGCTCGAGCAGGTTAACGATAATATTTACCGGGTGCTGTTTCACGAGATCACAAAATCAGGAATTACCGAGGCAATGCAAAACCGGCGTAAACTCGATGATAAGCTGGTCTACTCGCAACAGGCACGCCGCATCATGGACCGTATTGTCGGGTACCGGGTAAGTCCATTTGTATGGAAAACAATTTATTACGGCCTTTCAGCAGGCCGGGTGCAGACGGTGGCGCTCCGGTTAATATGTGAACGTGCGGAGGAGATCGAGAAATTTGTGCCGGAAGAATACTGGTCTGTCATCGGGCAGTTTAAACCCGACTCGGCTGAGGAATTTTATGCAAAACTTAACCGGATTGACGGCAAGCAAAAGAAAATCGGCTCTGAGGAAGATGCAAAAAAGATCGTAGATGAAATAAAAGCTCAATCATATACGATATCCAATATCCAGAAAAAGGATGTTAAACGAAATCCCTCGGCACCATTCATCACAAGCACGATGCAACAAGAAGCAGCTTCCCGTCTCAGGTTTTCCACAAAAAAAACAATGACGCTCGCACAGCGGCTCTATGAGGGGATTGAATTGGGAGATGAAGGCAGTGTCGGTCTGATAACCTATATGCGAACAGACAGCGTCCGGGTTAGCAATGAGGCGGTATCAGGTGCCCGCGATTATATTTACTCCAATTACGGAAAAGAGTATCTCCCGAAAAGTCCCCCCCAGTTTAAAAAGGCGAAATCATCGCAGGATGCACATGAGGCGATCCGTCCGACATCCGTTGACTACGAACCGAAAAAGGTGAAAAAATATCTTGAAAAGGATCTATTCCGGTTATACGAACTTATCTGGAATCGCTTTATTGCTTCACAAATGGAGCCGGCTGTATATGAACAGGTCAACGTAGAGCTCGAAGGCGGGCGTTTTATGTTCCGGGCGAGCGGATCGGTCATTAAATTCAGAGGATTTTTACAGGCGTATGACGACGTGAGTACGAACGGATCGAATGCAAACGATGATGATCCGTCATCCCCGATCCCGACAAACTTGTCGGTAGGACAGAAGGCAAAATTACTTGAAGTATTACCGAAGCAGCATTTCACAAAACCACCGCCGCCGTACAATGAAGCAAGTCTCGTACGCGAATTGGAATCAAAGGGAATCGGTCGGCCGAGCACATATTCGCTCATCATTTCAACTATCCTTGAACGAAAATATGTTGAGCAGAAGGACCGTCAGATTCATCCGACCGAGCTGGGCAAAGAAGTAAATAAACTGCTGACGAAATACTTTCCGGGTATATTTAATGTTAAATTTACCGCGCAGATGGAGGATGAGCTCGATACCATAGCAACCGGAAAACAATCGTATAAAAAAGTACTTGATGATTTTTATTATCCGTTTACCGACTCTCTCGAAAAGGTCAGTAAAAAAACCGCCGACATTAAAAAATCAATGCAGGAAGATG
>SKXH01000072.1 GCA_007128495.1 Bacteroidota bacterium | reverse complement strand
GGCAGCCACAGCGTTGGAATAGAGACCATAGGATCCTCCAGTGTATATGGTTCAATCGATTCGCTTCTGCCGTACACGCGGAAAGTTTCTGCAAGTATACTACTAAATTGTGATAAATACAAATGCTGTAGAAGAATGATTAATTGGATGAATAGGGGCAAGATGGATTCCACCAGGGGCATGATGGAGTCCACCAGGGGCATGATGGAGTCCACCTTTGCGGGGGACCGTGTGGCGGATAGGTGGCCTCCATCTGTGCGCGGGGATGAATGAGAGCGGACACGGAGAAACGGAGAAACGGTGTATCGGTGTATCGGAGCAAAAGCTGAAGGTATTACCCCCGGTCATCCGTTCACTTACTAAACTCAAAACCCGAATCCCGGCCCCCGAAACCCGAAATCCGATATTGCATTTCATATACGAGAAGGGTATATTTTCACTAAATTGTAAATTATCACAATGCTCACTAATCATGGGGAGCGGGTGCCGCCGTACCGGATCACGGAAGAGAAAACACGTTACAATCTAACTCACGCCTATATTAAAAAGCAGGCTCCGGCAGGGAGGGATCCACATACAAAAAAAATCGAGCTGTATTAACGATGACACACAGATACTTGTAGAAATTAACTCTTGCATTTTTCATATAGCAATTCTATAAAATGACCAAAAGAATTAATACTATACTCGATAATCAGAAAGAAAACACAGTCCTGGAATCTTTAAAACGACTCCTCCCGGATTCTACAAATCTTGATATAACAACAGGTGTTTTTGAAATAGGTTCTCTCCTTGCCCTTGACGGTTTCTGGAATCATCTTGAAAAAGTACGAATTGTGATGGGAGATGAAACTACCAAACGAACAAGAAAAGAACTTGTCGATGCCATAAGGAAGGTTAGTTATGAAAGCATCGAACGTGAAAAAGAAAGAGACGACACTCTGCAGGGTTTAGCGGCGATCAGACAAGCATTGGAACAAAAAATTATAGATGCAAAGATTTACCGTCGTGCCAAGTTTCATGCGAAATCATATCTGATGGAAGCTAAATCCTCGAGCCCGGTTAATTACGGTATTATTGGATCGAGCAACTTCACGGAACCGGGACTGACAAGAAACGTAGAACTTAACCTTTTTACCACAGACCAACTCCAGCTTGACGCACTAAGAAAATGGTTCGATATTTACTGGAATGAGGCAGAAGATGTTCGTGAAGAAATAATCGAAGTAATTAAACCACATCTGAAAGAGTATCTTCCGTTTGAAATATATGTTAAAGCTCTGTATGAATATTTTCTCGGAAAAGAGATGCCCACGACAAGCTGGGAAGAAGAGGAATCGGTCATTTATCCGATACTTGACGATTTGCAGAGAAACGGTTACCGCCAGGCATTGTGGATTGCCGAACAATGGGATGGTGCATTGATATGCGACGGCGTAGGATTCGGTAAAACGTATATCGGTTTGATGCTTATTGAGCGGTTTCTTTTTGAACGAAAAAGAGTTCTATTGATTGTTCCAAAATCTGCCCGCGAGAGTGTGTGGGAAAGCCGCTTGAAGCATTACCTATCGGATTATTACGGCGGGGCATATTCCGGTAATCAGATCGAGATACTCAACCACACCGATATGCACAGGGAGGCATTACAGGAACATATCGAAAGTATACGCAGGAGGGCGGATGTCGTTATTGTTGATGAAGGTCACCATTTTCGTACAAAAGCTTCTCAACGCAGTAAGCGATTGTATGAGACTGTGGATTATGATGGGAAGAAAAAGAAAACCTTTTTCCTAACTGCAACTCCCGTAAATAATTCTTTGTTCGATATTCTTCACTTGATGGAGTACTTCACCAGAGACGACCGTGCATATTTCAGAAAACTCGGCATCAACGATACCCGGTCATATTTTGTGAAAATGGAAAAAGCAATCGAAGCGAAAATGGAATACAAATCCGGTGTTGATCCTGAAGATACCCTTTTCCCGGATCTTGATATTTCAACAGTTGAAAAGTATCTTCGTGACGATAGGTTGTTTCGTGCGTTAGTAATCCAGCGAAGTCGAGACTATGCACGCCGTTATTTAGAGCAATCCGGTAACGGTCAGTTTTATTTTCCGGAACGTGAGCCACCGCAGGTGGCGGAATATACACTTGCAAAAGTATACCGCGAGCTTTTTCCGAAGATAAAGGAATCATTTAACAAAGATACTCCCTTTCTTGAATTAACATTATATAACACCGAAAGCAAAAAGAAAACCGACATCGATACAAAGGTAGAGAACCGTGAGAAACAGGTACTCATGCTCATTCGTTCGACGCTCTTGAAGCGGATGGAATCTTCATACAAGGCATTCGAAGCATCGTGTGAAGATATGTTACGGAATATGGCGCGGTTTCTAAGATATCATGACGAAAACAAATGGCAGCAATGGCGATCCGATAATGAAGAGTTTTGGTCGATAATTGAGAAACATTGGGCGGAACGCTTCAGCGACGATACTGAATTTGAGGACGTTGAGGAAGACGATATCTTACCGGAGCCAAAACAAAAACTTGACGAAAATGAATTCTTCGTCGATTTGATCATCGAAAGTGTCATCCGCGATATGGATAATTTGGTCGACTTCCTTTCATTCATCCATAATCGAATAAGCGAAGAAAACGATGATAAACTACAGGCGCTCATTAAATTGCTGCAATCGGATGATGAATTGAAAACAAACAAGGTTATTATTTTCACCCAATATCGTGATACTGCACGCTATCTCTATAATAATCTGAAAGATGTCATTGACGGACCTATAGAACAGCTTGACAGTACATCGAAAAAAGACCGTGAGGCGGTCATTAAACGTTTCTCACCGTATTATAATTGCAACGACGATGAATTGCCCGAATACCTGAGCAAGCCGATTCGTGTCCTTATATCTACCGACATATTATCCGAAGGACTCAACCTGCAGGATGCACATTTGCTCATTAATTACGATCTTCACTGGAATCCCGTGCGTCTTATGCAGCGTATCGGGAGGGTCGACCGCCGGCTCGATCCGCGTATTGAAAAGAAATTAGGGCGTGAAAAATGTACGGTGCGATACTGGAATTTCCTCCCGCCCGATGAACTGGATTCATTGTTGCAGTTATATAATAGAGTAACAGGAAAACTACTCCGTATATCGAAGACGCTCGGGATCGAAGGAAAACAGGTCCTCAAACCCGACGATGAATATGAAGCCCTTCGTGATTTCAATGCGACGTATAACGGTGTTATGACTTTTGAAGAAAAAATGAACCTGATACTGAAAGAAATTCTTAATAAACATCCAGAACTTGAAACCGAGCTACCCGGTGTACCGAAGCGATTGTTTTCCGGGAAAAGTGCAACATCGTTTCAACCGAAAGGTGTCTTTGCAGCGTACCGCTTGCCCTCACGTACGGTTAAAGATGATCATGGAACAGAAAAAAATATTCCGGGTGAATGTAAATGGTATTTTCACCGCTTTAAAGACGATGAAATCCTGGAGGATATTGAAGCCATACACGGAATGATCCAATGTGATGAAACAACACCTCGCGTTACCAATAAAAAGATTGATGATTTGAGAAAAAGTCTTAAAAAGATAGAAAGCAAGTTTATTCAAAAAGAATTAATGAAAATGCAGGCGCTTGCAGGTGAGAAAGCCACGCTGGTATGCTGGATGGAGATTTGTTGATGTACAACAGGTATAAACATCACCGAAAATCTAATCGATTGAAGAGCTGGGATTATTCAAAAGTCGGGGCGTATTTTGTCACGATCTGTGTAAAAAACCGGGAATGTTTATTCGGTAATATTCATAACAATAATATGATATTAAATGAGTACGGTAAGATCGTTCATCAATTCTGGTACTCGCTTGTGAAAAAATATACCAATATCGATCTCGATGAATTTGTGGTAATGCCGAATCATGTGCATGGGATAATTATTATAAAAAAAAGGGTTGATGATGAGGTTGAGAGTAAAAATAAAACCCGTTCGGTAGGGGCAATTCATGAATTGCCCCTACCGAATGACGACAATCAAAACCCCGGCTACTCGCAAACAAACAACGATTACAAAAATTTACCCGACGAATTGAACGAATTCACAAAATACATAATAAAACGCCGTCGGATGTTATTATCAAAAATTGTCGGATATTATCAAATGAATACCTCGAAAATAATCAATCACATGCGGGATATGAAGGGTAATTCCATGTGGCAGCGGAATTATTATGATGAGATAATCCGCGATCCGGATCATTTCATGAATGTTCGCCGTTATATCCGCAATAACCCAAAAAATTGGACGGAGGATGAGAATAATCCGGTAAATATAAAAAAGGTGAAATCGAATCGAGATAGAGGCGATTATATAAGATAAATGTTGTATTGTTTTGAAAGAGCCGTCCCGTAGGGGCGGTTCATGAACCGCCCCTAACGTAAAACGATTCCCCAAACATGAAACGACAATTTATCGTTTCATGAGCGATGAATATATGATACGCAATTTAAGATATAGAAATATTGGTGAGAAAATAAAATGACGTCCGGCCCCCGGCCAACCGGGGTATCGAGCCTGCTCGAAGGCACCGGACCATGAAGGATATAATAAAATAAAAAGGGGCATGTAGAACAGCCCCGGGGGAGTCCTACTTTGCGGACGAACCACATTTCAGACTCACTTATAAAATAAATAATGAGATTGTGATTTTCAATAAGGAAATGAAAATTTTATAAATATTAAAAAACCCGTCCCGTAGGGGCGATTCATGAATCGCCCCTACGGGACGGAAGAATTCTTTAATCCATTATAAATCGAAATCAAACATTAACAACACCAAATGCCCAACAACCACCCCATCCCCGAAGAAGCAGTAAAAAACATAAAGGACCGTGATTCATTACTCCACTTCCTCCGGGAACATCTCGACTGGCAGTTACCCGACGATCCGATTATAGAAGAGGCAACATTCCTGTGGGATGTGGAGGACCTGCGACTCAGCGATTCGACAGCACAGCGGCTGCAGGACGGAACCGTGTATCAATTGCGACCGATGGTTGAGGATCAACCGTGGGGAATTTTTCTTATCGAGTTTAACAGCGACAGGGTGTATAAAACAGATCTGAGGAACGTGCTTCGGGGATTGGTGCCGAAACGACGACGCGATTCCGGTCTGCCTG
>SKXH01000089.1 GCA_007128495.1 Bacteroidota bacterium | reverse complement strand
TCAAGGCAGCGAAGAGATTCGACGAAACCCGGGGTTTTAAATTCATATCCTATGCCGTGTGGTGGATACGGCAATCCATACAGCAGGCGCTGGGCGAGCAGTCCAGGATTGTGAGGTTGCCCCTCAACAGGGTGGGTGCGCTGAATAGGATAACGAAGGCGGTTTCCGCCCTTGAACAGAAGTTTGAGAGAAAACCAACTACAAGTGAGCTCGCAGAGAAACTCGATATGTCGCTTTTTGAAGTGGTGGATACGCAGAATATCTCAGGCCGGCACCTCTCAATGGATGCGCCGTTTGAGCAGGAGAGAGACAGCCAGCTTCTGGCCGTAATTCCAGATGATAAGCAGCCTTCTACCGACCAGACATTGATGGATGAGTCCTTAAAAAAGGAGGTACACAGGGTTCTATCGACGTTGACAGCGAGAGAGGCGAAAATTATCCGTCTTGCCTTCGGGTTCGACCTCGACCACCCCCTTACCCTGGAAGAGATCGGTGAAAAGTTTAATCTGACCCGGGAACGCATCCGGCAGATTAAAGAGAGGGCATTGCGCAGACTTCGAGATAAGTCCCGCAGCAAAGCCCTGAAAGCTTACCTTGGTTAACCATTGAATAATCTTCGGAGCACCATCCCGGTACAGATAGCTCCGCGAACTGCCTGAAAATCTTTAATCAATACGGTGATGTACCGTTTGTCCACTGGGCACACTACGAGAAGACAAAGATCAAAACCTACCTTGAACGCTATCCTGACCCTGACGGCATAGCCCAGCGAGTCCTTGATAATTGTGTGGATTTGCTGCCCGTAACCAAGAAGGCATTGGTACTGCCGGTCTATAGCTATAGCCTCAAGGTCATAGAACAGTACGCCGGTTACAAGCGCACCATGCAGGAATTCGGCGGCGACTGGTCGATCGTGCAGTACATACGTGCGGTTGAAACCGAGGATCAAGACTTGCGTCAGTGCATTATGAACGATGTCTTGAAGTACAACGAAGAGGATTTACAGGCAACGTGGGCTGTTGTGGGGTGGCTGAGGACGAAACAATAAGCTAAAGTAAAATATTTCTTTATTGTGTACCATATATTTTCTTTCGCCACCATAATGAGGATTTCGGTATCGATTACGGTGCTCTTGTTGATCTCGGTTTCGCTTGAGTCACAAATCCTCCGGTATCAAGGTGGGACACTAGTGGGAAGTATCGACCAAAGGGGAATGGTCCGTGACGCATCCGGTAGACTAATGGGTAGCGTTGATGCCGCCGGAACCGTACGGGATGCATCGGGGCGGCGTTTAGGACAGATAGATAACCAGTCGATAATGCGTGATGCAAGTGGTCGTGCAATCGGTAGAATAGAAAATGGAACGGTACGGGATGAAGCGGGCCGCATGATCGGAAGGGTTGAGCCAAACGGTAGTGTCCGTGACCAGTCAGGACGACTAATCGGCAGAGCCGAAGGTGTTGGGTGGGAACAAGCGGCAGCGTTTTTCTTTTTTTATTGGAAATAAACGAGGATATATAAGTTCTATTTAAGATTCACCTACCTAAATCAAATCGAAATTAATCCTGCTGACCACACTGTGCAGTTCATTTGGTGCAAGATGGGCATAGACCTGTGTGACTTTAATGTCACTATGACCAAGTAATTTTTGAACCTCGTAAATACTGACACCTGATTGTACCAACCAACTACTGAAAGTATGGCGAAGACTATGGAAATTCAATTTCTTTGTGCTGTTCAGCCGGAGTAGGTATGATTTTAGCCGTTGCGTTAGCCAGTCACCGTTTATCTGTTTCCCTCCTCGAGTAAATACATATCCCTTGTTCGTTCTATTATGTCGAGTGCACAGTATTTTATACACAACATCATTGATTGATATAACCCTGCGTTTCCCGAATTTTGTCTTATATCTTGTTGAGGATTCAACAATAATTGTCTTTGTGTGAAAATTTACATCTTCCCAGCGGAGATTTATAATCTCACCTCTTCTCATGCCTGTCATCGCTGCCGTAATAATCACATCTTTAATCCAAGTCTCCGAGATCATCGAGATTAATTTATTAAATTCATCTTTTGATAAATATGGGGGTTCTCTATCCGGCACCGGGAGAAAACGAACCCCTTGGAATGGGTTCTCCTTAAGATATTTCCACTTGAGTGCAGTGTTAAAAGCAGCCCGAAGCATCCGAAGTTCAATATTGACTGTTGTGATACTGACCTTTTCCTTTCGCATAATTTTAAACAGGTCAACCTCTCTTACCGTTAATGAGGTGAGAAATCGGTTACCAACTATTGAATGGAGATGACGGAGAGAGCTTTGATAAAGTTCGATTGTCTTTTTTGCATATAGCGCATCCGTATAATTTTTATGTTCAGTAATGAATTCGACAAGGGTTCTACGAACCGGTTGGGGTGTTGTAAGATTCTGAAAGTTGGTGAGGACCTTGATGGCTTTATTCTTACGCTTGGTACCGGTCGATTTCCAGCGGCGTTTTCCGTTCTCGTCGTAGACGATATAATATATACCGGTCTGACGTTTAAAAAGTGTGAGGTTGCGTGGTGAGTTCATGACTTTTCTCCAAATTGTTAGAAGTTTGTTAGCTTTTTGGAGAGAAAGTGTGGCTGGTTGGTTGCTTTGAGTGTCTATCAAGTATTTCAATTCCTCAATACGCTTTTACCTTGCCCTTGTATCATCTTACTATTCCCGCTTTCAGTGCAAGTTGCTATATTACCACAGGTTAGTTATATTATATCATAAAGAAAAACCAAGCACGTATACATTCCGCGTTATGATTTGCATTTCCATTTAACCCATTTGATATAACCGGTAATCGGCTTTTGTCCCTATATCCGTTATTAATGAAATCCAAATATTTATATATCTATCATAAGGAGCATTCCATGGTGCAATTATATTTTACACGAGCGATTGTTTGCTTTTTATTAGCTCTGGCAATTCCGGCAGCTGCCGTATTGCCGGATTCGTTTAATTCTATAGACGACCGGACTTCCGGAATGGAAAAGCAGGATGGATTTTTTCCACTGTATTATGAAGAACACACGGGTAAGTTATTTATTGAAGTCCCAAAACTTGACCGCAAGTTCCTCTATTTCAATATTCTTACAACGGGACTCGGAGCGGAAAGACCCGCTTCGCTTGACCGGGGTACGACGGGAGATCCGGCAGTCGTATGGTTCGAACGCCACGGCCCGAAATTAATATTGATCCAGGATAATACAAACTTCCGGGCGGTCGATACGGATAATGAATACTTGAAACGGTCAGTTGAAGAATCCTTTCCCACATCAATTCTTGGAGCGTTTCAGATAGCTGCAAAAAACGGAGACAGGTTTTTGATCGATGTAACGGATTTCTTCTTATACGACCGCTATGATATTGCAAACAGACTACGCCGTGCCGGGTTCGGCGATTTCAGGATGGATAAAGACCGGAGTATCATCTATAAGCCGCGGACAAAGTCGTTCCCGAAAAATACCGAAGTTCAGGTGATGCAGACGTTTTCTTCGGATAACCCATCCCGCGAGTTGTCGCAGCTTTCTCCCGACGGGCGTTCGGTCACTTTCCGGCAGCATCACTCGTTTGTGCAGTTGCCCGGGCCGGGATTTAAACCGCGTGCTTTCGATCCCCGTATGGGTTTTTTCGCCGTTAATTATAAAGATTTCAATCGTGGTTTCGATGAAGAGTACGACGGGCGGTGGATACGACGGTGGCGGCTTGAAAAAAAAGATCCCGGTGCCGATCTATCCGAACCCGTCGAACCGATAACGTATTATATGGATCGAGGGATTCCCGAGCCGTACTATACTGCATTCAAAGAGGGGATACTCTGGTGGAATAAGCCGTTCGAAGCGGCGGGATTTAAGAATTCAGTTGTTGTGAAAGACCTCCCCGAAGATGCCGATCCTATGGATGTCAGGTATTCGGTTGTCCAGTGGGTGCATCGTTCCGGGCCGGGACCGTCGGTCGGGCCCTCTCTTCGCGATCCGCGAACCGGTGAGATCATCAAAGCAAATGTCCGGATGGATTCATATCGTTCACACGTCAACTATACAAAGTATAGAGGGTATGAACCCGCGGCGGCTGAGAATATGGAATGTAGTTTTATGTCGTATGGTATAGACGAATGGATTACCGGGTACGATGATAACGGTTCGGTTACAGCGGAGGAATACACTATGGCGCGGCGGCGTCAACACGCAGCACACGAAGTGGGGCATACACTCGGCCTCGCGCATAATTTTATTGCTTCGAGTTACGGAAGAGCATCGGTAATGGATTATCCCGCGCCTTTACTAAAGTTGACGGATGACGGTAAGCTCGATCTCTCGGATGCGTACGCACCCTCGGTGGGGGCGTTCGATACGCTTGCAATACGATGGGGCTACACCCAATTCGAAACTCCGGAAGAGGAAAAGCAGGGACTCGAGGAGATAGTTCAATGGGGGCTTGAACAGGGATATCGTTTTATCACCGGCGGCGATGCCGGATCGGCCGGATCTATTCCGCAGGCATCTACCTGGGTGAACGGTGAAGATATGCTCGATGAACTGGAACGTATAATCGAAATACGAAATGTTATGCTCGACCGTTTCGATGATCACGCGATCGACCGGAATGATCCTCTCTGGTTATTGCAGGAACGGTTTGCACAGGTGTATTTCTATCATAATTCCACACTGACCGCGGCGACCAAAGCAATAGCAGGTATGGATTGGAACTATGCTTTTGCAGGCGACGGGCAAACACCGGTGCAAATTCTGGAACCTGAATACCAGCGCAGAGCGCTCGATCTTGTGCTTGAGGTTCTTGAACCGGAATATCTCCGCGTTCCCGATCGAATTGTTCGTACTATGGCGCCGCCTCCGTATGGTTATAATGCAATTAATAGAACCGTTGAAACGACGGCGGGACCGGCTTTCGATCATTTAGCCGCAGCACAGGCCATAGCTCAATCCGCAGTAAACGGAATTCTTCATCGAGAACGTGCTGCCCGGCTGGTATCGTTCCACGCACGGAATCCGGAGTATCCGTCGCTTTATGAAGTGTTGACCGGGCTTGTTGAACGGACGTGGGGAGCTGAGCGTGCTGCCGAACCGGACCTTGAGGAGTTACAGAGAGTAAGTATGCGCGCGGTGGTCGACGGCTTGATCAATCTCGCATCGGATGGTGAGGCGACCATTGGTGTCAGGGCCGTAACAGAATTAAAGTTAAAAGAAC
>SKXH01000224.1 GCA_007128495.1 Bacteroidota bacterium | reverse complement strand
TCGGTGCACGCAGTGTCGTAGCACACGGTACGGTGATCGGTGATGATGTCCGGATAGGAGAGGATACCGTTTTATATCCAAATATTACCGTGCGGGAGGGATGCCGGATCGGAAACCGGGTCATTATTCATTCAGGTACGGTCGTTGGTAGCGACGGATTCGGATTTGCCCCGCAGAATGACGGCACCTATAAAAAAATTCCTCAGGCAGGTATTGTCGTAATTGATGACGATGTTGAGATCGGCTCTAACTGTTCAATCGATCGTGCAACGATGGGAGAAACACGTATCGGCAAGGGCGTAAAACTTGATAATCTCATACAAGTTGCGCATAATGTAGTTATCGGTGAAAATACTGTCATTGCGGCTCAGACCGGTATTTCGGGCAGCACAAAGATCGGTAAACAATGCGTTCTTGCAGGTCAGGTAGGAATTGTGGGGCATATCGAGATTGCAGATAATGTAACAATCGCGGCACAATCGGGTATTCCTAAATCAATCAAAAAGGCGGGAACGTATTTCGGATCTCCTGCAAAAGAGATAAGCCGCTCACTGCGTATTGAAGGGGTTATTCGTAATTTACCTGAACTCATGAACGAGGTACAAACCCTGAAAAAAGAAATTGAACAATTGAAACGCACCTCGGCGGATACAAACACGACACAAGAATAATAAAATAGGATTTTATGTTAGTTCAACAGCGAACCATTAAACGACCGGTTACTTTTTCCGGTGTCGGTATACATACCGGAAACACAACCAATATGACATTCAAACCTGCACCTGAAAATACGGGGATACGTTTCAGGCGAATCGATCTTGGCGGGCACCCGGAAATTCCGGCGGATATCGATTATGTTACGGATGTATCGCGCGGAACAACAATTGCCATAGGTGATGCTCAGGTTCATACCGTCGAACATGTTATGGCCGCTCTTGTAGGTCTCCAGATCGATAACGTGATCATTGAATTGGATAACAATGAACCACCCATCGGTGACGGAAGCTCAAAACCGTATGTCGATGTGTTATTAAAAGCGGAGTTCGAAAAACAAAACGCACCGAAAGATTACCTCATCATCGATCAGACCGTCCACTATAAGAATGAAGAAAAAGGTGTGGATATCGTTGCACTGCCGACCGATGATTTTCGCGTCACGATTATGGTCGATTATCATAATACGGCTCTCGGTAGTCAGCATACCAGTTTATTTAATCTCGACCAGGAGTTTGTATCGGAATATGCTCCCGCCCGCACATTTTGTTTTTTACACGAAGTTGAGCAACTATTTGAACAGGGCTTAATACGCGGTGGTAATCTTGATAATGCCATTGTCATTGTCGATCGTAATCTCGATGATGATGAGTTAAAACGGATTGCCGAGAAACTGGGAATATCCGGTTCGGTTATACTCGGCAAGAACGGGATATTGAACAATAATTCACTTCGATATAAAAACGAACCGGCACGTCATAAACTACTTGACCTGATCGGCGATCTTTCTCTTATCGGTGTGCCGCTGAAAGCTCAGATTCTTGCCGCGCGTCCGGGACACGCCCACAATATTGAATTTGCGCGGATGGTAAAACGACTCTACCGCCAGAAAAAACTCGTGTCCAAATATCAGCACGAGAAGAAAGAAGGATACGTGTTCGATATCAATGCAATTAAACGAATACTGCCGCATCGATATCCGTTCCTGCTCGTTGATAAGATAATTGATTTTGAAATGGAAGAACGTATCGTCGGCGTGAAAAATGTGTCGGTGAATGAGGAATTTTTCCAGGGACATTTCCCGGACTATCCGGTAATGCCCGGTGTACTGATCATCGAAGGTATGGCACAAACCGGCGGAATATTGCTGCTGAATGGTACCGATAATACCGATGGAAAGATGGTCTTCTTTATGGGTATTAACAATGCGAAATTCCGGCGAACCGTTTTCCCCGGTGATCAATTAATATATGAAATTACTATGATAAATCGCCGAAGTCGAACGTGTCAGGTGCAAGGGAAGGCGTTTGTCGACGGTAAGTTGGTAGCCGAAGCTGAAATGATGGCTGCCATCATCGATGACCCGCAGCAAAGTACTCCGGAGAAAAGCGGTAACGGTCAAAAAATTAAACAGGAGAACAAATAATAACAATCGTATTGAGCGTATGAAATGTCTTCGAATATTCATTCAACTACAATTGTAGATGCCGGAGCTAAACTCGGAAAAAACATAGAAATCGGCGCTTATTCTGTGATAGAAGATGATGTGATTATCGGCGATGATTGTGTTATCGGACATCATGTTGTCATCGCATCGGGGTCGAGAATTGGTAACGGCGTCCGTGTTTTCTCGGGGGCAATTATCGGTACTCCCCCGCAAGATCTGAAATACAAAGGTGAATCCACTGTTGTTGAGATCGGCGATATGACGGTAATTCGTGAATGCGCAACCATCAACCGCGGAACGAATGCAACCAAAAAAACAAAGGTGGGAAAGAATTGTATGCTTATGGCGTATTCACATGTCGCACACGATTGTGTGCTCGGTGATGGCGTTATGCTTGCAAACTCGGTGAACCTTGCAGGGCATGTAACGATTCACGATCAAGTTATTATCGGTGGATTGACCGGCGTGCATCAATTCGTGAGCATCGGCACCGGTGCAATGATCGGGGCTTTATTTAGAGTAAGCAAAGATGTTCCACCGTATATTCTGGCGGGCGGGCAGCCGTTGTCATATGAAGGTTTAAATCTGATCGGTCTGCGAAGAAAGGGCTTCAATCCCAAAACGATTCAGACTATTGCCGATACCTACCATTTAATATATAGATCGAAAATGAACGTCTCCCAGGCACTTCAAAAACTTTCATCAATGGATGGTAAGATCCCCGAGGTAGAGACGATCATCGATTTTATACAAAAGAGCAAACGGGGAATTGTTCCTGCAAAAGTCCGTTGAGTATGGCTACGTGGATTTTTTGTGATTCGGGATCTCGCAGCGGTAAAGAAAATATGCGGCTCGACGAGTGGCTTGCAGAATATTGGTTCACCGAAACCCGCCGGCCGGTTTTCAGATTATACGGCTGGTCGCCGTTTGCACTTTCGCTCGGTTATCATCAATCGACCGGTGAGATCGATGTGTCCAATCTGACTTCAGCCGGCTATGATCTGGTACGAAGACCCACCGGAGGCCGTGCGGTGTTCCATGCTGAAGAGATTACCTATAGTGTTATAATGGATGCGACCGGTAAAAGCGTTGATGATGTGTATGAATCAGTAAGCAGGGTGCTTGCGTCCGGTTTACGAGCTGCCGGTTATGATGTAGCGTTTGCCGGCGGTAAACAGAATTTTTCCAAACTCTATCGTGAAAAGAGTTCGGTTTCATGTTTTACGGCAAGCAGTGAATTTGAGATTCAGCTTGCAGGGCGGAAACTCGTCGGCAGCGCACAGCGCAGATATTCCCGGCGGGATGGCGGCGTTACCGCTCTGCAGCACGGCTCAATACTGACAGGCCCAATACACCATAAACTTGTAGATTTCTTAAATATAGATGAAACCCTTAAGAAGAAATTAAAAAATTCAATTCGACAATCCAGTACAGATCTATCCGAAATGAGTGCGCTGCCGGTTGATTATACCGGTTTAAAAAATCATCTTAAAGACGCCGCTATGCAACATCTTGCCGGAGGTAATTTTGATGAACTCGATCACGCGTATTTTATTTCAAGAATGAAAGCTGAAGCACTAAGTACGGAGCAAATATTATGACCAAAGATAACCGTCCCCGTAAACTAACCACACTTTCCATTCGTGAACGCAAACAATCGAAAGAAAAGATAGCGGCATTGACTGCCTATGATTATGTGACCGCAAAACTTCTTGATGCGTCGGGGGTCGACATTATCCTTGTCGGAGACTCTTTGAGCAATGTATTTCAGGGTAATACTACAACTCTGCCGGTGACTATCGATGAAATGATCTATCATACCAAAGCCGTTCAGAAAGGTGTGCAACGCGCGTTGCTTGTAACCGATATGCCCTTCCTGTCCTATCAGGTGACGGTTGAGGATGCCGTTCGAAATTGCGGCCGTGTGATGAAGGAAACACAAGCGGATGCCGTTAAGCTTGAGGGTGGTACTGCAATTATCGATGTTATAAAACGGGTTACCGATATCGGTATACCCGTGATGGGACATCTCGGTTTGACGCCGCAGTCGATCAATGTATTTGGTACATATAAAGTTCGCGGTACGGACGCTGATGAGCAGAAAAGAATTATCGATGATGCGCAACGGCTGGAAGAAGCCGGTGTGTTTTCACTTGTCTTGGAAAAAATTCCCGCTGATCTTGCGAAGCAGGTGACCGGGCGGGTCTCAATACCCACCATCGGTATAGGTGCCGGACCGGATTGCGACGGACAGATCCTGGTTATCAATGATATGCTCGGGCTTAGTGAAGAATTCCGGCCGCGTTTTATTCGTCGGTATGCCGAACTCGGTAAGACCATTCGCGATTGTGTTACGCAGTATGTGAAAGACGTCCGCACCGCCGCTTTCCCGGATAAAAACGAATCATATTAAATTTTGATTACTTGCGGAAGTGAATTATGTTTTGTAACTTTACATTTAATGTAAAGCAATATACGGAGAGGTGGCCGAGTGGCTGAAGGCGGCGGTTTGCTAAACCGTTATAGGGTTAACACTCTATCGGGGGTTCGAATCCCCCCCTCTCCGCTCCGCCAAAAGGCGGCGGAGCTTCGTTTGGCAAGCCCCTTTACCTACCATTTATTAAATATATGACAATGTGGTATGTGTATATACTACAAAACAAATCAAAGGATTTCACCTACACCGGATGTACGGCGAATCTGCAGAAACGAGTTGCTGAACATGTAGGTGGACTTGTTCAGGTAACCAAAGCATACCTTCCACTTCAATTAGTTGCATATATTGCCGTCAGTTCAAGAGAAAGTGCGTATGCTCTGGGATTGATGAGAGCTTTCGTATTTTATAGGGGCTTTCTCCCGTAATACTCCCTTATTCGGCATTCCAATTTCTTTGAAAAATGTAAACTTTCCGTTATCTTATATAATGTAGTGCAAATTATCAATTAACTTCTATTTTAGGTTTAACTCGATGGGCCAAAAAGGTATTCTCCTTGCGGAAGATGATACACAAATACGAAAATTGCTGGTAGATTTATTAACAAACGAAGGATATACGGTATATGAGGCAGAGGATGGCGAGGAAGCGATACAGCTCTATG
>SKXH01000218.1 GCA_007128495.1 Bacteroidota bacterium | reverse complement strand
GATCCATTTTACCAATCGAAGTCCCTTGTGGGCTGACCATAAAATTAAGCGGTCCCATAAATAAATGAGCGTGTTTACTATACGGGAAATACGGAATGAACAGTAAGATCAATCCCAGTGCTATCCACCAGCTCACGTGCCAGCCGATAATGATTACATCGGGCGTGAGCGCAAATGCGTGCCAGACGTTCGCTACAGAAGTAGCAAACGGTTGCCAGAGATCGGTTCCATTATGCGCAATGAGAAACGATTCACCCAAAAACCGAAATCCTACGTGCAGAAAGATAAATCCGCCGACGATCCAGGAATCATTCGGGATCCCCCGAATTGCCTCCGGCATCAATTTTACATCCTCGCGGGTCTGTAATGCTGGTGCTGCGGCAATGAAGCGTCGGACAAGTAAATATATAATTCCCAACAATACACCGAAACTCAACACATCTGCCAGTAACCGGTATATTCCTCCCGCAATCGTATCGCCGAGAAAATGAAAACCTGCAATGTAACCTTCAAGTACGTCGACAATGTTGACAAGAATATAAAATATAAATCCCCAGGCCACTGCATAATGGAAAAGGGACGTAACGGTACGGTCACGTAATATCTGTCCCTGATTAATAAGCGCAGTTATCCCGGTCATGATACGTGTCGGGATCTCGCGGTACTGTAGTTCACCGGTGCCGCGATTGATAATATAAAACATTCTGCTAAAAGTAATGTATGCCAGATATAATGAGGCAATTGCTAAAATTACAAAGAGGATCTTTTCAGTTACGGTGAGCATTCCATATCTCCTTTACACATTCTATATATACTGTTTTAGTTAAGTTGATATGCCTGACACTTGTACAATAAGCTCTCGTTTTCTCGACCGGTTATCGAAGTCAATAAAAATAATTTGCTGCCAGGTTCCGAGCGACATTCTTCCGTTAATTATCGGAATGGTAAGTGACGGCCCGGTCAATGAGGCACGAACGTGCGCGTAGCCGTTTCCGTCGCCCCATCGTGCGTCGTGATGGTAAGATTTTCCGGTCGGCGCAATCCGTTCGTATGCTTCGGGGAGGTCTTTGATAAGTCCGGGTTCATACTCGACGGTGGTAAGGCCGCCCGTTGAACCGGGTACAAAGATGAGAACCTGTCCGTTCTCAATAGCGTGATTTGTGATTATATCCTGTACTTCACCGGTAATATCTATGATATCGGTGTGTCCTTTCGTATTCAACTGAATGGTATCTGTTTGAATGATCATGGTACGTCCTGTAGAGTGACTGCAACTAATTCCGATTTTTTTCTGATATAATATAAAACATTCTCCCGAATGAAAAAACCGTCGGGAACCGGGGCAGAAGCATTATCGTATAAAGTGTCGCGGTATAATTCATTATGTTTATTCTTGTCGAATATGACAAGCTCGTGGGTAAAATTCGTATTCCCGTTCACCTCTCCCCCTTTCACTTTGTGATAGCAGATGAGCAAATTATTTTCATATTGCAGCACCTCGATTGGATCGACGAGTCGTTCCTTTTGTTGGATTTTATTAATAAGAGTAATAAAATTACTATGATCGTTCATCTCGGGGTTATAGATATTCGGGAAGGTAAGATGTAAGTGCGGATCTTGCGACCGCGCTTCATAGCGTTCGGCTTCAACGATAGCATAGTCATCTATTGTATCATAAATTTCCCCGCTTCGGGGATCGAGGCGATGGCAGCGCGTTTGTTCAAGATCACGTTTTTCAACAACAACTGCATCACCGGTAACATATAAAAAGGTATATTCAGGATGTTCCCATAAAACACGCCCCGTTTCCATATCTATTGCTGTCACATGCTTCGGGTGCGGCAGATCGGGTTTTGCAAACGCGTGAAGGTATAGATTTTTTCCATAAACACCTTCCGTTGTAGTCCACCATCCCTCATCTTTGCGGCTCATGTTCCATTGTTCCTGTCCGCTTCTGCTGTCAACACAAAAGAATGTAACCTTCTTTGCATTATTATCCCTGTGTTCTCCTGCAAGGAGATGGCCGTGTGAAAAAAGAATACGCCAGAGCTGGCTACCGGCTTTGTATATCCACGAGGGCTTATAAAAATGAGAAGAAAATAATGAAAATAATTTCATAGTAACTATTATAGTCATTACAATAAGAAAGTGCAAGGCCTTGACATTTACCAATATTATGGTAAATTAAGTTTTTTACTATACTTACCGGAGTAGAGTGTTTTATGATGCTTACAGAGAAGGGAAGCTGCGGAGTCGGCTTCGTTGCAAGTTTACGGGGTGATTATTCATATAATCATTTGCGTGAAGGTCTCGATTCACTCGCCTGCGTCGAACACCGCGGTGCTTGCAGTGCAGACCAGGTCACGGGTGACGGCGCCGGAATTATGACCGACATCCCGTTTGAATTGTTCGGATACGAATGCAATTCGGTGGCAATTGCCACACTTTTTATACCGCGCAATGCCGAAGGAAAACGTAAGAGTCTCACAATTCTCAAGGATGTTTTTTCTTTTTTGGGATTGGATATCCTCGAGTATCGCGACGTCCCGGTCGATACGGATATTCTGGGAACAGATGCCCGGGGCACTCTCCCGTTCATTATGCAGGCAGTGATTCAACGCCCGGCTCACTGTCGAACCGATGCCTCATTTGATAAGCTGCTTTATACCGCAAAGCAACACGCACGCGTCAAGCTGGCAGATGCAGGTATCAAGCAGGATTTTTATTTTGTTTCGCTCTCTGCTACGACCATCGTTTACAAAGCACTGGTACGCGCCGATGCGCTCGACCGGTTTTATCCGGATTTGAAAAATCCTGAGTATAAAACACGCTTCAGTTTGTTCCACCGGCGATTCAGTACCAATACCCGCACATCGTGGGACAAAGTACAGCCGTTTCGTATCATAGGCCATAATGGTGAAATTAACACGATAACCGGCAACCGCTCGTGGGCAAGGATTCGTGAACTGTACCTCGGATTGAAAGCCGGTGAATTACTGACCCACGAAGGCATTAGCGATTCGGGAAGCTTAAACGAGATGGTCGAAGCACTTATGTACCGGTCGAGTAATCCGCATCTCGAAGATATTCTCGCGGTGATGATCCCGCCCGCTGAAAAAGAGAGCAGCTTTTACAGATTCTGGAGCCGGGCAATGGAGCCGTGGGACGGACCTGCATTTATAACATACTCCGACGGACGCACCATCGGCGCCCGTCTCGACCGCAGCGGATTTCGACCGTGCCGGTGGACTATGACAAACGATCATTTTTATCTTTCGTCGGAAGCGGGTTCATTTAAAATTGATGAGCGGACGGTTGTAAAAAAAGGATCACTGCACGGCGGTACCGGCGTGAAAGTTGATATAGATAAGGGAAAGGTACACTTCAGAGATCCCGGTAAATCTAAAGAGAATTACGATGCTCATTTCGATCCTCGATTGTTTAAGCTGGGATATATACGTAACGATGTACCCCATCCATCAAGCGAGCAACTCGGTGTATTCGGGTATACGCAGGAAGATTTGACAAAAATACTTACCCCCATGATAAAACAGGGAAAAGAACCGATCGGCTCAATGGGGGATACTGCCCGGCTTGCAGTCTTCTCTCAGGAACCCCGTTCTTTCTTCGATTATTTCTATCAAAACTTTGCACAGGTAACCAATCCCCCGTTAGATTATCTTCGCGAAGAATTCGTTACCGATCTAACAATTCATCTGGGTAAGAAGCCGAATATTTTTGCCCCGAAAGAACTTATACCCCCGGTTCACGGCATCGAACTTGATAGCCCCGTATTGAGTCTGGGACAAATGCATTTCATAAAAGAATCCGGTAAAAAAGCGAACAATAATTACGGCATTAACTACAAAGAACTCGAAGCGACATTCGATCGGGAGCATGGTGCCATCGGATTCAGGCATGCTTTAAAAAATATCAGGCAACAAACATACGATGCCGCACACAACGGAGCGACCACAATTATCATAACCGATAAAAATGCGTCGGCCGAACATCCCCCGATACCGAGCTTAATTGCACTCCGGACGGTTGTCAATGCGCTGAACGAAATTGGCTTCCGGTTAAATATATCGATTATCGTACACTCGGGTGAGATCCGTGAAACACACCATATAGCAGCATTGATCGGTTTCGGTGCCTCGGCAGTCTGCCCGTACCTGTCGCTTGCAATAGCACGACAACAAAAAGACGGCAGCCCCGACGATAACGAGCGCAGTCTTCTTCGATCATTTGAAACAGGATTAATGAAGATTATGTCCAAATGCGGAATTGCCGTTGCGAAGGGTTACCAAAGTTCAAAGTTGTTTACTACGGTCGGGCTTGGCGATGAAATACTTTCGATGTTCTTCCGGGATCATATAAGTATTATCGGCGGTATCGGGATAGATGAGCTTGTTGCAGATATCATCAAACGGATTGAGATATGCGCCGGTGATAAACTGCTCAATTCATATCAATACAAAGAACATAACAAAATCGCACAGGGCGAACGGCATTCGATGACCAATATACGGTCAAAGATAATTCATAAACTTGTCCGTGATACACATAATAAGCATGAGGCGAACAATTTGTACCGGGATTATCTCGGTTATGGTGAGAAAGATGAACCGGTCAACATACGCCACCTCTTTGCATTGAAGTATACCGGTACCCAATTGGATACACACACTGTTCAGAAGAAAGAGGATATTCTCAAAACGTTCGGGTCAGGTGCAATGTCATTCGGGGCAATCAGTGCCGAATCTCAACGAGATATTTTTATTGCTATGAAAGAGATTCGCGGGAAAAGTAACAGCGGCGAAGGAGGCGAGAATCCGTATTACTTTACGGAAGGCATCAGCGCTTCGTCAAAGCAGGTGGCGTCGGGGCGATTCGGTGTGACGGCGCAGTATCTTGTTACCGGGAATGAGATTCAGATTAAAATCGCACAGGGTGCTAAACCCGGTGAGGGCGGTCAATTAATGGGCGTCAAGGTTACCCCCGATATTGCTCGTGCACGGCACTCGAATCCCGGAGTCGATCTTATATCGCCCCCTCCACTTCACGACATATACAGTATCGAAGACCTGAAGCAGATGATCTACGAATTCAAACAACTTAAACCGGATATAAAAGTTAACGTAAAACTGGTTGCGGGATGGAATATCGGTACTATTGCAGTCGGAGTTGCAAAAGCAGGTGCCGACAGCATTAAGGTATGCGGGGGCGACGGCGGTACCGGTGCGGCCTCCCTCTCTTCAATGAAGCATGCGGGATTGCCCTGGGAGATCGGTCTGGT
>SKXH01000191.1 GCA_007128495.1 Bacteroidota bacterium | reverse complement strand
TCGCGATTAAAGGTATAGAAAAAAATATTATGGTCCGGATGATTGGCATAAAACCGGTCGGCACCACGGTGTTCAAGGAGAATTCTTTCATCATTGTGCAATAAATACAGAGAATTTTCCGTGGCTTCAAACCCTATGGATTTCTCATCCGGAGAAACAAACCTTCCAGCATACTCATCGGCATTTTCGATAATTGTGCGGTCACGCGGCTCAGGCATCGGTGGAGGTTCATCATCGTTCAGAGCCGCATTCACTACATCAAGAGCGAACTGTGCTATGCTTCCCGGACTCCCCGGTCCGTTCACCACAGCAAACACACCGATCCCTTCGGTGATATCGACTATCATCATAGTACGGTATCCTACCATACCGCCTCCATGGCTGATGATTGTCCTGTCATCTTCTCGTTCACTAATCCTGAGACCGTATCCGTAAAATTCTTTCCCATATTCATCAAGCTGTATTGCATGCTGAATGAACTTGTCAAAACTATCCTCTGAAAGTATTCGACCATTCGATACCTGACCTCGATTCAGGATCATCCGCATATATCTCGCCATATCCTCCGCCGTCGATACAATTGAACCATCCGCGGCAGTATATTCGAAAAAAGTCGATTCAACGACCGGATGATCGGGATGGGACGGCCTATCGTCATAAAGATATGTATATCCTGTTGTGAGACGGGGACGGATGTCATTGAGGATGACCGGAGCTGTCTCATGCATTCCGAGCGGTTCAAGTATTGAAGATTGTATAATCTCGGAATACGGTTTCTCTTTTATTGATTCGAGAAGTACGCCGAGAGTTTGGTAACCGATATTCGAATATGAGTATCGTTCACCCGGAGGTGTTGCAACATCACGGTCACGAAGAGCATACGCGGAGTACCACGACGGAGGTATATCGTCACGATCCCGGGGTATTCCAGCTGTATGGGTTGCGAGGTGGCGGGGAGAAATCGGCTCATACTCTGAACGAACAGAAAACCACGGAATATATTCTGTCAACGGTTGTTTTACATCAATATTTCCCGTTTCGTGTAATTGCAGTAATGCGATTGAAGTAAACGATTTCGATATAGACCCGATTTGAAAAAGCGATGTTGACGATACCGGTTCACGGGTCTTAACATCCTCATATCCATACGATGCAGAATGCATTGTTCCTTCTTGATCGGTAATGATGAGTGTCATACCGGGTGTATTATGCTGTGCCATCAATTGTTCTGCATATATATCAATACGTTCATATGCTTCCTGTATCGGTTCACGTTCAATCTCACAACCGGTTAGCGTGAGAACAACTATTGCAGGTATAATCTTTTTCATAATATTTATTGAGATTTTGTTTTCGTTTAATTAACCCGTTCCCGCAAGGGCAATTAGTGCACGCATCAGTTTATATCCTTCGGGAATATCAATACTCGTAAAGCGCACCGTTCTTCCGTCAATACGTTCAACACCCGGCACCAACGACGGATTATCAGCATTATTGCTTTTCAAAAATGTAATTTCAAATTCATATGGTTCATCAAGTACATATGGTTTGATTTCATTGCGTTTTTCAATTGCTTGTTTGACCTTTTTTCGTATCAAGCCATGAGCTTTTTCAAGCGGTAAAGCTCTGGCAGCAGAACG
The DNA here is from genome assembly GCA_007128495.1 of Bacteroidota bacterium. Classification (GTDB taxonomy): domain Bacteria; phylum Bacteroidota; class Ignavibacteria; order T3Sed10-11; family T3Sed10-11; genus T3Sed10-11. The sequence continues at coordinate 3,661 of SKXH01000191.1, read as the reverse complement.
TGCGACACCTTCCATCACCGCGACAGTCTCGACGTTCTCACCAAGGATCTCTTGCGTTTGATCACATGCTCCTTTATCACCCGACAGGAAAACAACGGGTACCTTGAAATGTCCTGCAAGCCAGGCATTCAATCCGAGTTCGGGCATATCGATACCGTTTATTTTGATCGAAAACACCGTCATGCTCGAGTAGGTATGATCGAGAATGCCGCCTATCGTTCCCGGCCGCGCATGGTACCCTACAAACATTGCTGCGTGAAATGAATCGTCAATTCCCTCCATCATTGCATAATCCTTCGGATAACCTGTTATAAGATGCGCTTCGGGATGAAGTTCTTCGATCAATATATTCAGCATACTGCCGTGCGAATCATTAACCAGCACATATGTCGTCCCTGCATCCAGTGCGCCCTGCACTGCCACATTTGTTTCCTGTGTCATCAATCGCCGGCAACGTTCGTAATCTCCCTCTCCCCTTGTCACCTGATCGCGGTCGACAATGCCGGTGATGCCTTCCATATCCACGGAAATATATATGTTTAAATCATTATTCTCTTGCTTTGTAGCCATGGAACCTCCTGTTTACTGAAGGGTGTGGTAGTCGGTAATAAATTAATTTTATTATTTAACAGATATTTACTTCAATACCATGAGCTTTTTACTCTCAACAAATTCCCCTGCCTGTATTCGATATATGTACACACCACTCGGAAGGTGGGATGCATCGAACGGTATATCGTGCTTCCCCGGTTTCATTTCGGTATCCAGCAATCGTTCGACTTGCTGTCCGAGTGTGTTATAGATCGTCAGCCGGACGTTCTGTTGTTCCGGAATCGAAAATCGAATGGTCGTCTCGGGATTGAAGGGATTGGGGAAGTTTTGCTCAAGGTGATATGTAGTAGCGGTCGTTTCTTCAGGTTGTGGTACACTGACGACGGGTGTTTCGCCGGTGAGAGCAATATTATTAAAATTGACCCGCTCACCTTCATCGGCAGTCATATCCTCACCATCAAACCGGATACGTATTCTAAAATCCGGATTATTATCAACCGATTCTGCATCTGAAAAATTAATCTCGTATAGTTGATAGCTATCCTGAAGCTCCAAGACAGGCACGGTCATTCCTGTTGTATCCCACTGGTCACTGTTCGGTTCAACCGAATAATCGATGATCAAGCTATCTGCCGCGCCCTCATCTTTCGCGGCAAAACTGAAAGAAATGTTTTTATATCCTTCCGTCGAAACATGAAAAATCATCGTGTTCTCACCCGCGTCACCGGTAAATGGTTGTCGTACCTGAAGTCCGCGGGTTTCTGTTTCGTCATACAATTCCCCGCCGTTTCCTTCGGGACGATAATTCAGGGCGGTCGGTCTGTTGCGTCGCTCCATCGACGACTTTCTCCAGTTCTCATTCCCCGGATAAAAAGGATAACCGGATAAAGCCGACTGATATTCTATCATTCCTCCATTGTCAATACTATATGTAGATTCAAGTGTCTCAAAAGGTGTATCGTTATCGAGATCTACATTAAAATACCAGAAGTCGAGCAGTGTATCCGGCGGCGGTTCGCCTAATTGGGTATCCATCCATTCAAGACGGGCCTCCACCCAATCGATCATCCAATCGACTTCTTTCCGGTATGTATCCCGCTCATCATACCCGTCCGGATTAGGCCATACATAAATACCCAATATCGGCCAGCGTTCGAAGTTGCGTTCCTGTGCTTCATCCAATAGATCGGCATACTGTTCAATGATTTCAAGTATATATTCATTTGAAAAAAAAGTTTGCCGTAGGGTATGCCATCGACCTATATACCGGCGCTCGAAGTCAGGGTCTTGAAAGAAACGGGTGTACCAACCATATAAATATTGTTCGTTAGAAATGCGTTCATAATACCAACCCTCGGAGTCGTCTCCCGTAAGATAATTTGCATTTCCGAAACTAAGATTGAAATCCCATAATGGCCCCATAGTGAGCTTCCCTTCACGATCTTTATACATAAAGGTGCTCAGACGGTATCCATCGATCTCTTTGCTTAGTTCCGTTATAAGATGATGATCGATAAATGAATCGGTATTTATAAAAGATCGATATCCTGTTTCTGGATCGTTAAAGCCGGATCCAAACAGTGTCTCCTCGAAATCATCGAGATATCCTATCAGCCATTGTCGTTGCTTGTCGGTGATATCCCAATCCTGCGGACGTACGCACGCAAACTCCGAACCCCGCGCAGTAGTAATGTGAACATCCCGGTCGTTTTGTATAATATACCCTCCGGTTATCCCGGGTTCGCTATTATCATCGGGAGTAACTTTATCAATATCAACCCGGTTGTTATCCCACTTAATGCGTTCAACCATCATATACACACCGTGATAATGCTCTCCGGTTACCGGACCGCTGCCTTCGTGGAGAAAAACTTCCACAAACCTTGTGCGCGGGGCGTACCATCCCATATCCCGGCTTAAACGGTAAGCAATGGCATTCCGCATTAGAGTCTTATCATCGTACGGTGCGTGCAGGATCCAGTTATTCTCGGAAGGCATTCCCAGTACCTCCTCATTGCGGTTTTCATCATTGTCGTCAACCAGGCGCACGGCATATTGCTTTTTCGGAAACTGCTGTGAACTCGATCCCCGGATATTTGTTTGAATACGGCTCTGTAGATCCACATCTCCCGCAAGCCACGTTCGTTCCCCTTGATTATGGTCGATAATCGTAATGTAGGCAGGGGTACGGACTGAAGGAACTATCGGAACATCGAATTGATGCATTATAACCAGCGGCAGATCGGAATTGAAGCTTGCAACGTCTTCATCAAGTTTCGTATATACCTTTGATACTACTTCACTCACCCCACCGTCCTGGCGATATGCCCGGGCACGGATAACCACGGTCTTGTCAATAAAAACCGGATCGGTATATTCGGTGCCCGATGCAGCATCGGGAATGCTTCCGTCGGTTGTATAGAATACTTCCGAATCTTCACCCGACGCAATGATAAGTTCGAACGGCTCGACATACTGGCCGCCGTCGTGAGAGAAATGAGGTGGAGGAACATTGTCAGCCGGTAATTCCCGGAGGAAGAAAAATCCAATAATTGGAAAGATCAGCACACAATAGAGAATAATACGTAACATTCTGAAATAATCAACGTAATAACCAAACGCGAAACTGCTATTTAAATATCGTAATTAATTATCATACAAATTTTCAGATTATAATGCAATCTGACCGGTTTAATCGAGATGTCCATTATCTCCCGGCAGCATAAGAATGAATTTAAATGTTGAACGGCCAGGATGAAACTTTTCCGTCAGACTGAGTTTATTTAATTTTCTCATTATTCGTTTAAACCAATGATCGAACAAACAGCATATTTACTTCACAACCGCATAATCGATTGCATCACTGCTCCAGGCAGGGGAGTTGTTCAGTGCGGTAATCACTTCCTGTGGTGTATCGACAAACAGAAGCTCCGAAAGGCCAGTATGAGCCCATTCGAGATCGTTCATAAAATGGGGAATGACACCGGTAATCTTTCCTCCCGTTGCAAGAACCGTATCGGCAAGCTTTCCCATCAGACCGACAGCGCCTCCGCCGTATACTACTTCAAAATTATTTTCCACCAATAACCGGGCTAACTGTTCCGTGTGC
>SKXH01000214.1 GCA_007128495.1 Bacteroidota bacterium | reverse complement strand
CTTTTTCTTCAAGCTCCATTGCAAGCTGTTTGTCACCGGACTTAACGAGCTTGCCTTCGAGCATAATGTGAACATGATCCGGAACAATATAATTCAACAGTCGCTGATAGTGAGTGACCACAATGATTGCACGATCCTTCGTGCGCAGTCTGTTCACACCTTCCGCAACTACGCGAAGAGCATCTATATCAAGCCCCGAGTCGGTTTCATCCATTATGGCGAGCTTCGGCTCAAGCACTGCCATCTGGAGAATTTCATTCCGTTTTTTCTCGCCGCCTGAAAATCCCTGGTTTACAGAGCGGTTTAACATATCGGTACTTATTTCCAGAATCTTCGCTTTTTCTTTAATATGTTTCAGGAAATCCATTGCATCGAGCGGTTCGAGGCCCTGATGCTTCCGGATCTCATTAAGCCCGGTCTTCAGGAAGTATGAGTTCGTTACACCGGGTATCTCGACCGGATACTGGAACGCCATAAACACACCTTCGCGTGCGCGCTCATCCGGCTCCATATCGAGCAGATCTTTACCGAGATAGGTGATCTCACCGTCGGTCACATCGTAGGTATCGCGTCCGCTTATAACCTGTGCAAGCGTGCTTTTCCCGGATCCGTTAGGACCCATAATAGCATGGACTTCACCCGGTTGTATACTTAAATCAATTCCTTTCAGAATCTTTGTATCTTCTATCTCTGCATGTAAATTCTTGATCTCCAGCATTAGTGCTTATCTCCGTTTTTTTAATTTGACATTATATTATCTTAAGATTCTATTATCCAACGCTTCCCTCGAGACTGACGCCCAGAAGTTTTTGCGCCTCGACGGCGAACTCCATCGGCAGCTCTTTGAATACTTCTTTTGCAAATCCATTCACGATTATTGACACCGCATCTTCGGTCGATATACCGCGCTGGTTCAGGTAAAATATCTGATCTTCACCTATTTTCGAAGTCGTTGCTTCGTGTTCGACCTGCGACGACGTGTTATTCACCTCGATATACGGGAACGTGTGAGCGCCGCATCGGTCGCCGAGCAAGAGCGAATCACACTGCGAGAAATTCCGTGCATTCTCAGCTTTTTTCAAAACTTTGACAAGACCACGGTAGGAATTCTGGCCTACGCCGCCCGCAATACCCTTTGCAACAATTGTACTTTTCGTGTTTTTACCGATATGCACCATCTTTGTGCCGGTATCTGCCTGCTGGTGATTCGTTGTCAGCGCTACGGAATAAAATTCTCCTACCGAGTTATCTCCCTGTAATACCACGCTCGGGTATTTCCAGGTGATGGCCGAACCGGTCTCGACCTGTGTCCACGATATCTTTGAATTCACCCCGGCACACTTACCGCGTTTTGTGACAAAATTGTAAATACCGCCTCTTCCTTCCTTATCACCCGGGTACCAATTCTGAACAGTGGAATATTTGATCTGGGCATTATCAAGCGCTACCAACTCGACAACCGCTGCGTGCAGTTGGTGCTCATCACGCTTCGGTGCAGTGCATCCTTCAAGATAACTTACATAAGAATCTTCTTCGGCGATGATCAATGTGCGCTCGAACTGCCCGGTATTTTCGCTGTTGATACGGAAGTATGTAGACAACTCCATCGGACAGCGAACACCTTTCGGGATATACACGAACGACCCGTCGCTGAACACTGCGGAGTTCAATCCGGCAAAGTAATTGTCATTATACGGAACGACTGTACCGAGATATTTCTTTACCAGGTCGGGGTGGTTTTGCAGAGCTTCCGAAATCGAGCAAAAGATTATGCCCTCTTCAGCGAGCTTCTCCTTAAACGTAGTTGCAACCGACACGCTGTCGAACACTGCATCGACTGCCACACCTGCAAGCATTTTTTGTTCTTCAAGCGGAATACCGAGTTTTTCATATGTCTTCAACAACTCGGGATCTACCTCGTCAAGACTTTGCGGTCTATCGTCTTTTGATTTCGGCGCAGCATAGTATCGTTGTTTCTGAAAATCGATCGGAGGATATGTGACATTGACCCACGTCGGTTCCTTCATCTTCTGCCAGTTACGAAACGCTTTCAATCGCCATTCAAGCATCCACTCCGGTTCTTTTTTCTTCATTGAAATAAACCGTACCACATCCTCATTCAACCCCGGAGATGCATATTCCTGCTCAATATCGGTATAAAACCCCCACTTGTATTCGCGGTTACCGAAAGCTTCAAGCGTATCCTTTTCGGTGACTTTTTTCTTGGCTTTGTGAACCTTCTTTTCCTCTTCCCGGGGAATTTCTACCTGCATTTGATCTTTTTCTTCTGCTGAATTACTCATACAATCTCCCTTATGGATTTGTGCACACTAATTTAACATTAAATTTTTCAATCACTTAAGAAATAAGACCATTTTAGTCCTATTTGCTAACAAAAAAGACGCGGCACATATCTGCCGCGTGATTCATAATATAATAAGTTATAAAAAAAATATTGTGAAATCAAGGTATTACTACTTTCTCTAAGTCTAAAAACGACACTATTTACAGCTTGGTTCCATTTTGTGTGTATTTTCATTAGATTAACTGTATGTCAACACACGATTACAAACATACCGACGAAGAACGCCGGCATATGATCCGGGCAATGGCCGAAAACTTCAGGAAAAACGATATAACCGTACATTCAGCGGTCGATATAGACGGCTTGCCATTGCCCAAACTTTTTCCGAATCCGGGTTTCGGCGATCAGCGCCGGAAACAACCGCACGTACTCGGAGTTCATAATGAAACGGGGGAATTGTACATCGGACTTGTCAAAACAAAAGGAGATGACCTCACCGACGAATCATCGCTCACCGAGTACGATCTTTATATGGATTTAACCCTGCGGCAAGACGGAATTCGCTTCTGTATTATGATGCATGAGCACCGGGTACAACACTTCAACAGCTTTATAACACACTACCTGCACCCCGACTTTTGGCCTAATATGATGGTGATCGCCTATTCGGATGATTCATAAGAACACAACCGCGAAAACTCCAGCCGCCAGGCATCTGCATTTCTCACACTCATTGTAATTTCACGATCCAAATTTCCGCATGTGCAATGCACCGCAATATGATTTTTTTTGGGATTCGGGTGAAGCTTACAATTCTTTTCCTCACCATGCGTCGATGATTGAAATTCACACTCAAAGACGGCTTTTTGCTTCCAGTCGAAAACAATTAACCGTTCAGCGGTTAATAACGCCAATCCCAGCGACATACGCCGTACTCCGCTGTGATTGCGAATTCTAAAAAGCGTAAGACTGGTTTGTAAAATTATACCTTCGTGTCGATAAAGAAATACTTTATTTTCAAGCTTCCCTTTAACTCGAATCAATAATATGGTCCCGGTGATAATGAGTGCGGGAACAATTAGAACAATGTTAATCCAAGGACTCATTCAGTATTTTGTATTTCCATTATTTCACGTAACCTGCTTTTTATTTGTTGATCGCCGGGGAATTTAGATAACGCATATTCAAATGCCTCGATCGCCTCCATATGCTCACCAATTTTATAGTAACCTTCTCCAATAAGGTATAGCGCATCGCGGTTTTCGGGTGCAAGCAATACCGCTTTCTGCGCCAACTGTAAACCGTGCTCAACGTGTACATCTTCATTTATCAAAAGCCAGCCGATTCTGATCAGCGATCCGACATCTTCACTGTCTCTCTCCACCATACGGTCTGCAATGTACATTATACGATCACGTTCCCGCCTGGCAGCATCTTTTTTATCATCATCCTCGAACATTTTCGCTGTACGGGCACGCGCTTGCATACCGAGAAATTCTTCCCACAACAAAAATATCCGCTCCAATTCACCGACCGGATCATCATGGTCTTCGACGCGGAGATCAATGAAGCGGTCATTATAACCGGCATACCCACCGTTTTTACGATATACCATAAGAGCCGACGACTGACTACCCCGGCGATCGCCTCCTGCATCTTCTCCTGCACGCAATGCTGCAAGCAGCCGCACAGCAAGATCTCCCCCGGTTTCTTCAAAAGCATCTGCCATATCCCGCACTACCTGTTCATCTGCAAGTAAATTTCCCTGCACGGTAAAGTTTTCACCTTTGATATGTCCGGCCCAATCATGACACTCATCTCCGGTCCAAACCCACACACCGCCTTCCGCATCCACAATCCCGACCTGGCGATGGTTTGCATTCTCATCATTGCGGATAAGCTGTTGTCCGGTTTCCCCGGCAGATTTTCCATCCTTTAACATAGCAAATCCATCGGGACCGTATTGTGTATTTGCCCAGGCCTGTGTCGCAATCGCTCCAACGCCTGCTTCCACCCACGGTACTACCGGTCCAACACCCAGAAACTTCGATTGGACAGCAACGCCAAGGTCGCCATTCACCGGATCATAGGCGACGATGGAATATGTATGGACGCTTTCCTTATGGCTTGCATTCAATATGCCGGCACATGTAAAAAGTCCTGCAATCAAAAAATATAATAAATTTTTCATCGCATATTTTTGCATTATTATTAATAAGGCGTGAGAATACAATGAAATTACTAAACATACGTTTAAGTTGCAAATTAATACCGCATTGCGTATACTTTTTACCATGGGCATTTCAACATACTTGCGCAGGAACATAACACCTCCGGTTTTTTCTTTAATGACCGTGGGGGTCGCGGTCAATCTTGGTATTGGACAGCTTGTTGCATTGCTGAAGATTCCGCTGTATTTGGATTCGCTCGGTACGGTGGTGGTAGCGGCTCTCTGTGGTATCGTACCCGCCATCATAACGGGAATCATATCGAACCTTCTCGCAAGCGCAGTCTTCAGTCCGGCAATGATGTTTTTTATACCCGTTATGATCATCATTGCAATTCTCGCGGGTATATTTACGAAAAAGGGATTTTTCCTGCATTGGTGGAAAGCCGTACTCGGCGGGATAATTGTCGGTATATGTGCAGCACTTGTTTCCGCCCCCATATCTGCATATTTATTCGGCGGGATAACGCTTGCCGGTACAGATTTTCTGGTTTTGTACTTCAGGGCTACCGGTCAGGAATTGATGCAGGCAGTACTCTATCAGGGACTCGCTTCGGATCCTGTCGATAAAGGAATTACTTTTTTACTGGCATTTGCCATCCTCAGCAAAATGCCGAAGACTCTGCTGATGCGATTTCCCGGTTATCACCACTTGAGGCAGACCAATAAAACATGATACGGCACCTCCCCCATCCCGTACCGATGCTTTTCTTTTTATTGTTTATTCTTATTGCGGGATTTATACTCAGCACCGAACTCCGCTTAACGCTCAGTGCAG
>SKXH01000233.1 GCA_007128495.1 Bacteroidota bacterium | reverse complement strand
CTTCCGGTACAAGCATCCGCCTGCGCGCCCGCGCGTCAAGCCATCCACCGGGCACAAACTGACGCAACCGCTCGTTCTTGTATACATCGTGTACCTGATACCAGTAATTCTCACCCCACACGCCGCCGTAGCCGACCACAAGCGTCGGTGTGTATCCGACATTCGAACTTCCGAACAATGTTACAACATCATTATACAACGGTGCAATTGGTAATGCGTGTTCGATACCGGTGTGACCGTCGACTATTTGGTTGAGATTCTGCTGGATCATCGAACCGCCTTCGGGATAGACGAGCATTTCTTCCTCGCGCGCCGCTTGTAATACCCACTGCCTGGCATCCCGCCGCATATAATTATAACTTTTTACCGAGAAGCCGCCCTGCGCTTTATGACGGCGGAGATGCGCCCGGGCATCGTCGAGACTTTCAACAATTGCTCTATTCGGATTTTCCGCTCCGTATAAAATATATCCCGTTGAGTAAATCCGCGGCCCGATCATTCTTCCCGCTTCGACCTGTTCCGACAGCGCATATACCATCTGCGTGCTCGCTGACGGATCGTGCGTTGTTGTTACTCCGTATGCAAGCTGTGCTTCGTATTCCCACAATCGATCCGGTGTAATATCAAGCGCTGTGTAGCCGACGTGAGCATGAACGTCAACAAGTCCCGGAATAATAGTCTTTCCTTCAACATCAAACACCTGTGCGTCGGGCGGAACGGTTATCTCATCCGCAGGTCCGACGTCGCTGATCCTGTTTCGCTCGACGACGACCGTACCATTCTCTATTACCTCATCATCACGCATTGTAACGATGCGCGCATTGGTAAAAGCAACAATCCCTTCAGGTCGATATTTGGGGATTTGTAAATCTATCTTTGTTATTGCGGGATCGTATAAAGCGTTTGAGATATGCCATTCTTCTCTCCCGTCTTCACCTTCATTATTATTTTTATAAACATCCTCGACTCTTTGTTTATAAAAAGCATTGCCGAGATTAAATGTGAGATACTCGGAATCCGGCGTCCACCATAACCAATCGCCGCCGTATTTCGTCAACTGCTTTACCGGTACTCCCGCGCCGACGCGTTCAATCGACAGCGGTTCGCGGCCCGACTTTGGAAAGGGAGCTACATAGACGTTGTGCAAATCTTTAAATGCTACCCATTTTCCATCGGGTGATAGAACAATTTCTTCGGCACGGTCATTTTTCATATGACGCTTTTTATCGGTACCGTTCAACTGCACACTGGTCAGCACCGTATTACCCTCATAATTTTCATGGAAGTAAACCCGCGAATCGTCGGCTTTCCAGGTAATTCTCGGCATTCTCCGGTTTGGACCGCGGTTGGCCGTTTCCGTGATATGGTGAACCTCGCCGCCGTCAGCGCTGATATAGCGAATATTCAGATAAAATTCGCCGCTTAGATTTTTACCGCGGTGTACAATACCGCTTCCCTGCAGAAACGCTATATAATTACCGTCGGGTGACCATGAGGGATTTGAATACTGATCGAGTCTTTGAGTGAGTTGAACGGGATCGCCGCTGCCGTCAAGACGTTTTTTAAAAAGATATCCGCCGCCTTCGGTGTCATTCCACGTAACGTAGGCAACCCATCTGCCGTCGGGTGAGATTGCGGGTGCAAATTCCAGCCGACTATTCTGTGATGTTATACGCTCGGGTGTTTCATCGGGCAACCGCATACGATAGATATAACCGGCCGATTGAAATACAAGTGTTTCGCCATCCGGTGTAAGCGAAGGCCATCGGATCATTTGCGATTGAAATGCGTCATCCTCAATCCGGTAATCGAAATGAACTGCATCGGCGATCTGCTGCTCAACAACCGCGGTGAAAGGTATTAATTCGATATTGCCTGATTCAACATTTACTTTATGGATCTTTCCATCAAAATTAATGACGATGTTTTCATTATCGGGTGTCCACGCAAAAGCGGGATAGACTCCGTGAACAGCCCACGTCTCCTGTTGATCGGGATCCAAACTGTCAAATATTTTCCGTTCCGCTCCCGTTTCGAGATCGCGAATGAATAAACATGTGTTTGTGCCGACGCGTCTCACAAATGCGAGTTTCTCTCCGTCAGGTGAAGGGGTGGGACGCACGGCACCGCCAGATGCACGGGTAACGGGTTCGGTTCTGCCTGTCTCACGATCTAACCGGTTTATATGATAAATACCCTCGTGTACGTCTCTGTTGTATTCGAACACCTGGTCGGGATAAAAACTGTAATACACCCAGCGTCCGTCGGGAGAAACTGCCGGTTCATTCTGATCGGCCTGCCAGGCGATCCGGTCAACAAGCCGCACTCCTTCTCCACCCTCGATATGGTGCAGCCAAATCTCTCCACCCCCGAGGGAACGTCTATGACGAATATGTTTTTTCATCACAATATATTCACCATCGGGAGTCCAGTACGGGTTGGTAGGATACGGATCGTTGTCGAAAGTAATCTGTCTCGGCTCGCTGCCGTCGGCATTCATCACCCAGATATTATCGATACCGCTCCGGTCGCTTGTAAATGCTATCTTCGTACCATCGGGATTATATCTGGGTTGATGTTCAAACGCAACACCGCCGGCAAGCAGCTCCGCCTCACCGCCCTCAATCGGTATACGGTAAATATTTCCTAACAAATCAAAAACTATCCATTGGCCGTCGGGACTAACATCGAGATTAATCCAGGTACCTTCATCTGTTTCAAAAGAGATCATTTCGGACGGCCAGTGCTCCCACTGTTCTCCATCCACCTCCCACTCATCTCCGTCCGGATAATAATCCTGGGCGCCTAGTGTAAACGTAAATAAAAAAATAAATGCAAACAGAAAATATAACCTGTTCATAATTACCTCCGGTTTTTAGTCGATAAAACAACCATTAAATATATTCTTATCCTATATCTACAAGCAGCACTTCATCTTTATCATCGATTTCTTTTAACAGTACTTTCACCTGTTCTCCCACGGATGTCGGAACATTTTTCCCGACATAGTCCGCTCGTATTGGTAATTCGCGATGCCCCCGGTCGATCAGGACCGCGAGCTGAATTGACGCGGGACGTCCTAGATCGACAAGCTCATCGAGAGCGGCACGAGTCGTACGTCCGGTGTAGAGCACATCGTCTACGAGTATTACATGTTTGTCGGTAATATCGAATTGTATTTCGGTACCTTTTAATTCAGGGTGTTCCAAGCTACGGGTCTGCAGATCATCCCGATAAAGTGTGATGTCGATAAAACCGCAGGGTATATTTGCCTCTTCAAGGTTCTTTATTTGTTTTGCGATTCGCCGTGCAAGATGCTCACCCCGGGTTTTCACACCGACTATCACAAGATCAACGATACCTCTGTTTCGTTCAATTATCTCGTGCGATAGCCGCACAATCGAACGCTCTATCCCCTTTTCATCCATTATAACGGATTTCACGGTCATAGCGATTGCCCTGTAAAAATGATGTACGGATAATTACTGTAATTTCCGGGAAGCATTTCCCGGGAAAGAATATCGGTTGGAACAATTGTCGTCATATTCTCCCTTTCCATCTCGCCGGATAGGATTAAAGGGTTTATGATTATTGTGATTTTAACAGAAATAAATATACTATTTCTTATCGACTATTTCAATATTTTTATACTATTGTTGCTAAATTTCATAAATATTTGTAACTTTAGTGTTTCTGAATTCATCCATAAACAGTATACAGTTGATGTAAAATAAGGTAGTCTTATGGCACAAATTTGTGAAATATGCGGAAAGAAACCGGTGAGCGGCAACAACATAAGCCACGCCAACAACAAAACCCGGCGGCGGTGGATGCCTAACCTTCAGCGTGTCCGCGCTATTATAAACGGGAGCGTGAAACGGATTAAAGTCTGCACAACTTGCCTCAAATCCGGCAAAGTAAAGAAAGCAGCTTAAACAATCATTTATGACGTATCTATCCCGGCTTTCAGTATTTGAACAATTCGGTCTGCTATTACTTCGCGTGGGGAGTGGTATATTCCTGGCGTTTCTCCATGGAAAAGGAAAAATAACAGCTCTCTGGAATCATCTCTATCACGCTGAGGAGTGGGGCTTCCCCGATACAGTGGCTTCACTCGGTTTCCCGTTTCCATTATTTTTTGCCGGGGTAGTAGCTATTGTTGAATTCGTTGGCGGAATATTGTTTGCTGCCGGTTTATACACACGCTATGTAGCTGCACTCATCGTTATTAACATGAGCGTAGCGATATACCGACACCTGATATCGGATATGCGATACGAACTCGCGGCTTTGTTTTTATTAATCTCGTTGTATATACTTTTCCGGGGAGCAGGCCGCTACTCGTTCGACCGGTTCTTTAAAACAGATACCGTATAGCGGGCGCCCATGCTTGCACATCTTGTTTTTTCATTGTACTTTGTCTTTGAAGTTTTTAATCTCCATGCACTGACCGCGTCCTAAAAAACACTGCTGATTATGACTATACCGAATCAACTAACTTCACTGCGAATCATACTCACACCGGTTTTTCTTTATTTACTTTTTCAAGATTCACCTACTTATAAACAAATAGCGCTTGCGGTTTTTTTAATTGCCGCACTTACCGATTGGTACGATGGTGTCGTTGCCCGTAAATACGGATATCATAGTGAGCTGGGGCGCTTCCTTGACCCGCTTGCCGATAAAATTCTAACCTCGGCAGCATTTATCGGTTTTGTGGTAATCGGACTTGCGCAATTATGGATGGTAATACTCATCGTTATCCGTGATATTGTTATTACTGTCCTGCGGGGATATTCGGAGTTTAAAGGTAAAGCATTTTACCCATCGAAGGGTGCTAAAATTAAAACCACCGTACAGATGGTCGTTTTGTATTATCTATTGGTTGTGTATGTTATACAAAATTCACCGTCTATATATAGCCTTATCCCGACTACTATCGACGCTATGCTGAATCCGGTTCTTGTCTACATTCTTATGCTTACCGTCACGTTTTTTACGGTATGGACCGGCGTCGTTTATCTTGTTGACAACCGTAAAATGATCGCCGAGCTTTATGCAGGAAACCGAAAAACTACCCGGCCAGGATAGAACTCAAAATGAGTTATCGTTTTTAACAAAATGCATTGGCACTGTTCTGTTCGCCGGTTATTCCCCGGTGGCACCGGGAACGGCAGGTGCGTTAATGGCTCTCATACCTCTTATTATATTCCCGGAAATTACAACACTAACCCTTTCAATAATGGTTTTGTGTGGATTAGTAATCGGAGTGTGGGTTTCAAAAAAATTCGAAACCGTTTACGGGGATGATCCGCAGGTCGTTGTTGTGGATGAAGCCATCGGCATGTGG
>SKXH01000035.1 GCA_007128495.1 Bacteroidota bacterium | reverse complement strand
TTCTAATATTTTTCGTATTCCCGACACTCAATGCCGACGAACTCCATAACCGCCAATCCGCATCGGATGTTGCAAAACCTTTCTTTTCACATGCAGGTGGTTTTTATAATGAACCGTTCGAATTAGAAATATCCCCCTCGAATGAAGATGCGGTCATTTATTACACACTCGATGGATCGCAGCCGTCCGTTACATCGTTTGCCTATGATAGTCCTATTACGATTGGATCAGGTAAGAATGATGAAAATTATTTTTCTGAAATAACAGGTACCGCACCGCAGTGGGTCGGGCCGGAAGGTGAGGTTTTTAAAATTACCGTTGTGCGGGCAATCCAGAAAACCCCTGACGGAACTGTAAGCGATATTGCCACTCACTCCTACATTATAGATGAAAATAACCCCGACCGTTACTCATTACCCGTTGTGTCGATTGCCGTCGATGAAGACAGTTTGTTCGATTATGAACGGGGAATATATGTAAAAGGAAAAATATATGATGAATTTTATGATCCAAACACGAGTTGGTGGCATCGCCCCGCAAACTATACCCAGCGCGGTGTTGATTGGGAGCGGCCGATGCATATCGAATTTTTCGATGAGGATGGTACGGTAAAAATTGCACAAGATGCCGGATTGAGAATTCACGGAGGAGCTTCGAGATCGTATCCACAAAAATCGCTGCGCCTTTATTCCCGAAGCGATTACGGAACGAGCAGATTTACCCACCAATTCTTTCCCGACAAATCGCTTGACGATTATAACCGTCTTATTTTGAGAAATTCAGGAAATGATTGGTTCCATACTATGTTCCGCGATGCAGTGATCCAGCGTGTAGTCGGTGGACTTGATTTTGCAACACAGGCATACAGGCCCGTCGTTGTGTTTTTGAATGGAGAATACTGGGGGATTTATAACATCCGTGAACGATTCGACAAACATTATCTTGAAACAAATTACGGGGTCGACCGGGAAAATGTTGATCTGTTAACTCACCGTCGCACTGTTAAAGAAGGTGATAATGTTCACTATGACGCGATGTTGAATTATATTCACGAACACGGACTTAAAGAAAACGAACATTATCAACACATCCAAACCCTTATGGATGTCGGGAATTTTCTCGATTACAATATCGCACACATATATGCCCGCAATACCGACTGGCCGGGAAACAACATCGATTTCTGGCGCCATCGAACCGATGAATACGAACCCGATGCACCGTACGGCCGTGACGGCCGGTGGCGGTGGTTATTTTATGATGCAGACTTCGGGTTCGGATTACGGAATGGAGTAGATGATGCACAACACAACACCATAGATTTTGCTACCGAAACTAATGGCCCGACCTGGCCTAATCCACCGTGGTCCACATTTTTATTACGCTCGTTCCTTGAGAACGAACAGTTCCGGATTTCATTTATTAACCGGTTCGCCGATCTCTTGAATAGTACGTTTAAACCTGCACGTATTATCTCGATAATAGATGAAATGCAGGCAGTGATCGAACCCGAAATGGAAGAGCATATACACCGCTGGCCTGTTATCGCGTCGTTTGAGGGATGGAAGAATAATGTCGATATAATGCGAATCTTCGCTCAAAAAAGACCGGGCTATCAGCGGCAGCATATACTCGAATATTTTGAACTCGAAGACTCGATCACTGTTTCGATAGACGTATCCGATCCGGCGGCCGGTGCGGTACAAATTAATTCTTTGGTTATTGATAATTCTACCGAAGGATTGCACGATCCGGGAAAACCATATCCGTGGGATGGGGTATACTTCGCCGGGGTTCCTGTTCAACTTGTCGCTCATACCTATCCCGGTTATGAATTTACCGGTTGGACAGGCATTGATGAAGAATCCGATAGCACGGAAATTGTCCTCGAAGATGACGTGAACATTACCGCAAACTTTGAGTATAAGGGGGATCATACCGACGACCCGAAGAATCCTGAACCATATAACCTCGCCGAAGGTCCGTATCGTTTTAACTATTGGCCTGAAGATAAACCTGAAGGATCGTTTCCGCCCAATATGGTCTTTCTGCAAACCGATATGACCGATCCGGGTCTGCATGATGAGATGACCGGCGTATACCATATTCCTGAAGATGAATATCATAGCGATGATGAGGAGAACATCGGGTATCCGTATAAACTAACGCGGCGCACGCGGCTGACCGGCTGGAATGAACGCGGTATAACGTTTATCAATACCGGCAGGGAGCGCGATCTCGGTGCGGCAGTGCTGGCGTTGAATACCACCGGACTTGACAGCATTACCGTGTCGTGGACATCGGGAACAATCATTCCGAACGAGCGGGTGTATGCAATACGGCTGCAATACCGTGTCGGTGCCGGCGGCCCGTTCAGTGATGTACTCGATAGTGACGGTAATCCGGTTGAGTATGTTCGTAATGAACTTGCGGGACATTATCAGTTTATGGAGCCGGCAGTACTTCCTGAAGAGGTAAACGACCGGGAATATGTCCAGTTGCGATGGAAATATTATCACGTAACCGGCTCAAGCGGCCCTCGTGCGAAGCTGCTGCTGGATAATATACTTGTCACATCGGGAGAACATCCGCACACGTTATATCCCGAACCACACGATCTTTCCGAAGAGACATATGAGTTTAAACGCTGGTATCCCGATGAGCCGGAAGGATCATTCCCGCCGAATATGGTATTTCTGCAAACGAGAATGGACGACCCGCGGTTGGACGATGAAATGGTGGAGCCGTATCACATTCCGTTTTTTGATGATGAAAACAATGCCTACCACGCAGACGATCAGGGTATGTTCGGAAGCGTTTATCAACTGACCGGACGAACGAGAATTACCGGGCTTTTAGACGACGGCGTCGCGTTTATCAATACCGGGCGCGGGCGTGATCTCGGTGCGGCGGTGCTCGGATTGAATACAAGCGGACAGCATGATATATCGGTGGAGTGGACGGGCGGCACGGTGATCCCGAACAGCAGAATGTACAACATTCGATTACAATTCCGTATCGGGCGTGAAGGTCCTTTTGTAGATGTACAGGACGCGGGACTGCCGGTAGAGTATGAGCGAAATGAAATAACCGGTCATTCGCAATCGTTCGGCCCTGTTACCTTACCGGAAGCTGCCGACGATCAACCATATATTCAGCTTCGATGGAAGTATTACTATACCGGCGACCGCCTGGATGAGGATGTCGGACGGCGAGATATGTTACGGGTAGGTAATATCAGAGTAACGTCGGATACAACAGGTGTGGATAATGACGATGAAGGATTACAATTACCGGAAAGTTATTATCTTACCCAGAACTATCCCAATCCGTTCAATCCACAAACGACGATCGGATATGGATTACCGGAGAGGAGTTATGTGCAGATAATAATATATTCGGTGCTGGGTGAGGAGGTCGCCACGATCGTCGATGAGGTGCGCGATGCAGGTTCTCACGAAGTACAGTGGTCCATACCGCCGGAGGGATTTGCATCGGGTGTATATTACTACAGAATAGAAGCAACACAAGTCGGTAATCCCGCAGAAAAATTTATAGAAACCAAACCGATGGTTATTTTAAAATAAAACCGGCCGTTTGTGTGTAGTCATTTTTTTTCGTAGATTTTGTTAATCAGCCGACCAGAGAAGGAACAAGCGCTTCAACAATATAACTTCAAACTCTCAGAACAATATCCATTAGTAAAACAAAGGATTCTCCTATGCGTAAATACACTCTCTTTATTATTCTCGCGATAATCGTGGGAATGACGTCAGTACTCTTTGCCGATGATGAGGCACGATTATTACGGTTTCCGGCAATTCATGGTGATCAAATTGTATTCACCTATGCCGGCGACCTGTTTACCGTCAATGCTGCCGGCGGCATTGCCCGGCGGCTTACCAACCATGAAGGTTTTAATATGTTTCCCCGGTTTTCTCCCGACGGTGAACATATTGCGTTTACCGGACAATATGATGGCAATACCGAGGTTTATTTAATACCTTCACAGGGCGGCGTTCCGGAACGGTTGACCTATACCGCTACCATTGACCGTGATGATGTCTCCGACCGGATGGGGCCGAATAATATCGTAATGGGGTGGAAAGACGATGAACATATTCTGTTTCGTTCCCGTCGCATTGAGTGGAACTCATTCAACGGACAGCTTTTTCTTGTATCGAAAAACGGGGGTATGCTCGATCAACTTCCGGTGATACGGGGCGGCTTCACATCGTACTCGCCCGATAATAGTAAAATTGCCTTCAACCGCGTGTTCAGGGAATTCCGTACCTGGAAACGGTATCGCGGCGGTCAGGCGGATGATGTCTGGATTTATGATTTCGAAACGCAGGAACTCACCAACATCACCGATAATCCCGCACAGGATATTATTCCGATGTGGCACGAAGATACAATATATTTTATCTCCGACCGCTACGATATCATGAACCTGTTTTCCTATGATTTAAATACCGAAGAGTTAACGCAGCACACCGATTTTACCGACTTCGATATTAAATTTCCCTCACTCGGTGATAATGCAATAGTATTTGAAAACGGCGGTTATATCTATCGTTTCGATCTCGCTGAACAGGATTATGAACGCGTGCCGGTTTATATCCATGACGATTTTGCGATTGGCAGAGGCGGGCTGCAGAATGTCAGCGACAACATTCATACCTATGAAATTGCGCCCGACGGCAACCGTGCATTGTTCGGTGCCCGCGGCGATCTGTTTACCGTTCCCGCTAAACATGGCAACACCCGTAATCTTACCGGTACACCGGGCGTGCACGAACGCAATCCCGTATGGTCGCCCGACGGGAGAACGATCGCGTTTATATCCGATAAAACGGGTGAGGATGAAATTTACGTAAAGCCACAGGACGGCCGCGGAGAAGCGACACAGCTTACAACCGATGCCGATACGTATAAATACGCATTGCTATGGTCGCCCGACGGCAGTAAAATTTTGTGGTCGGATAAAAAGCTCCGTCTACAGTATGTGGATGTCGAGACGCAGGAAGTAACTGAAGTTGTGCAGGCAACGGCATGGGAGATCACAAGCGCAGCTTGGTCGCCCGACAGTAAGTGGATTGCCTATGCACAACAGGAAGAAGAACAGCAAACAACTCTTTATCTTTACTCGGTGGAGGATGAAACAATTCATCCGGTAACGGAAGGATGGTTCTCATCGTCGCAGCCGCATTTCAGCAAAGACGGCAAGTATTTATTCTTTGTTTCGAACCGGAACTTTTCTCCGACCTACAGCCAGACGGAATGGAACCATGTCTACGTCGATATGGCCGGAATTTATTTAATAACACTCGCTAAAGATATTGAGTCGCCGTTTAAACCGTTGAGTGACGAAGTGG
>SKXH01000185.1 GCA_007128495.1 Bacteroidota bacterium | reverse complement strand
TAACAAGAACTCCGTCCGGTTTAAGAATTCGCACCATTTCCCTGATCGCATCCGGCGGCGATTCAACGTGATGCAGATACATATTCGCAAATACGGCATCGACTGAATTGGTGTTTACCGGAAGACTTGATGACCCGCCCGTCAGATATACTACATTTCCGTCAGAGCCGAACTTCGCTCTCATCCGGTCAAGCATTGCAGGTGATTGGTCGACAGCTATGACCTTCACACCGCGGCTCAGTAATCCTTCGGTGATGAATCCCGTCCCTGCACCGATGTCGGCAGCTACCTGTCCGGATTGTATACCGGCGGCATCATACGCTGCATCACGAACCGATTCGGGGAAAAATCCCTGCCGCATTTCATCCCATTCGTCTGCCACTTTCTCAAAGTATTCTTTACTACCCAATGTTTCATCCTTTCGGGATTCACCTGTTTTCTTTGCGGAAATATAAGCTGAAAAAACATACTCTTCAATAGAAGCGCCGGGTTGCCAGCCCGAAATTATCTCACCACTGTTATTCTTCGGTGTAATGGAAATATCGGTGAAGCCGGCGTTCTGGATTGTTGGATATAATTCCGCAGCCGATATGGCACCGCCGATACATCCCGCTACCAATTCCGGATTCTCTTTCATTTCATCGGGCAATGGCAAACGGGCAACAATATCCGATACAGCCAACCTGCCGCCCGATTTTAACACCCTGTATGCTTCATTATACACCGCCTGTTTATCTGTCGCTAAATTGATAACACAATTGGAGATTACCACATCGACGGAATTATCTGCAACCGGCAGATGCTCGATCTCACCGAGCCGGAATTCTATATTATTAAGCTCAACTTTCGCTGCATTTTTCCGCGCCTTGTCGATCATTTCGGTTGTCATATCCACGCCAATAACTTTACCCTCTTCGCCGACTTCCCG
This sequence comes from Bacteroidota bacterium, assembly GCA_007128495.1. Taxonomy (GTDB): domain Bacteria; phylum Bacteroidota; class Ignavibacteria; order T3Sed10-11; family T3Sed10-11; genus T3Sed10-11. The sequence goes on along the minus strand of SKXH01000185.1, from coordinate 4,464 downwards.
TGCGGCTATGAAGCTGTCAAAACCCGCACCGCAACCGAGATCGAGTACTGTTTCGCCCTTTTTGATTGAAGCTAATTCGATCGGATTCCCGCAGCCGAGTCCAAGATTCGCACCTTCGGGTAAAGTTTTTATTACATCCGGTGAATAACCGAGATGTGTCGCTGCGTTTTGAGGATCGAAAGTACCGCAGCAAGATTGTTCCTGTCCCCGGCTTATAGATCCGTAAACTTTCCGAACGGTGTTTTTTAAATCTTTCTTATCTGAATTCATAACAATGATCTCCTCTATAATGTAAAGTATAATTGATTGTTTATTATATAGACGGAGAGTATGGAAAAAGGATGCACATCATTACTGCCGGGTCTCCGGGCAACACGGACACGCTACAGGATAGTAATCTACGATTTTACCGAAACGGTCGAATTCAAAATGACAACACTGGAGGAGTTCTTCTTTGAGTATTGCCCTCGCTCGCTGAACACGCGACTTTGCACCTGAAAGGGAGATACCGAGTTTTTCCGCCAATTCTTTCTGGGTGAAACCCTGAAACTCTGTCAACACCAGCGCTTCACGATAATGGTCCGGCAGCGCAAAAAGCATCGGTTCGAGTCCGTATGCAACTTCACGGAATGAATCATCCTCGTCCCCGTTATCTTCCGGGATCTCCGTATCAGGGATCGGCTGTGATTTTCTTTGTCTGAAGTGATCCATCACGGCATTGCGGGCAATTTGATATATCCAGCTTTCGAGCTTCCGTTCATCCCGCAATGTATTTATTCTGTTATGGATTTTAAGAAATACATCCTGCACAATATCCTCGGCACTTTGTTCATCGTGAACACGGCGAAGGATAAAATCCTTAATTTTACCTCGAAATTGAAGATATATTTCTTCAAGATTTTGGGTATTGTCGTTCATATTTTTCTTTTCATAAAAATTCTGTATTATTGATCAACTATATAACACAATGAGAAATTCCCTTTAAATATTCAATACCCGGGAGAACATACTATGCGCACCTTATTTACTCTGTTTATACTACTGATCGTTTTGTTGATACTGCCATTGGAAAGTCACCCCCTGCCGCCATCCAATGAAACCGCAGCCGAAGCACTGGAACAATCACCGCGTCACGGTGAATATGTAAATGTTGAATTTCCCGACCACGATTTCTCCCTCAACACCTGGGTGGTGTATCCGGAACGGCCAACCCGTGCGCCGGTTATCATCGTCATACACGAGATATTCGGTCTTACCGATTGGATACGGGCCATTGCCGACGACCTTGCAAGCGAGGGGTATCTCGCTATCGCCCCTGACTTCATATCCGGTCTCGGACCCGGCGGCGGCGGCACCGAATCATTTGAATCGCAGGATGATATAATCAGAACAATCCGCGACCTTACACCTGACGAAGTGATCGCAAGATTGAACGCGGTTCGTGATTATGCTCTCACTATTCCGGCAGCCACCGAACACATTGCAACAATCGGATTTTGCTGGGGCGGTACAATGAGTTTTTATTATGCGACGGCACAACCGGACATGCATGCTGCAGTTGTTTTTTACGGTACATCTCCCGATACCGAACACTTATCAAAAATAGAAACGCCCGTACTCGGTTTATATGCTGAAGACGATGCGCGGGTTAATGTAACCATTGAACCGGCAAGAGATGAAATGAACCGGCTCGGGAAAACTTTTGAATATTACATTTACCCCGGTGCAGGACACGGGTTCGTCCGCCAGCAGGGCGGACGGGATGGTGCGAACCTATCCGCTGCCGAACAGGCCTGGGAACAGATGTATGTTTTTTTACAAGAATATTTGGATTGAAATTTTGGATTGCGCAAGCCATGCGTGCGCTTTCGCCGGAGCTTAGCACTATTATCTATCAACAAGTTTCTGTAAGATTATTCGTTACTCGAAAGAGTAAATAGTTTCGGTAAAAAGCGGGAGCATGGCTCCCGCAATCCAAACAGGGCATCATCTATCACGTCTCACTCCCACTCAATAGTCGAAGGCGGCTTCGAACTCACATCATACACGACCCGGTTTATACCGCGCACCTCATTAATAATTCGTGTAGACACTCTGCCCAGTAACTCGTGCGGCAGTTCGGCAAAGTCGGCGGTCATTCCGTCGATGCTGGTTACCGCCCGGATTGCCGCGACTTGTTCGTACGTCCGCTGATCGCCCATGACACCGACCGATCGCACCGGGAGCAATACCGTGAATGCCTGCCAGACTTTTTCGTACCATCCGGACCGGTCGAGTTCGTCGATAAAAATAGCATCCGCTTCCTGCAGGAGTTTCACATTTTCTCTTGTGACCGGACCGAGAATACGTACGGCAAGTCCGGGGCCCGGGAAAGGATGTCGTTGTAAAAAGCGTCCGGGTAAGCCCAGTTCCTTCCCGACCTCGCGCACTTCATCTTTAAACAATTCCCGGAAGGGCTCTATTAATTTTAAATTCATACGTTCCGGTAAACCGCCGACGTTGTGATGTGTTTTAATTGTATGAGAAGGCCCTTTAAATGATACCGATTCTATAACATCGGGATAAAGAGTACCCTGTGCGAGGAAACCGATATTACCGAGATTCTTCGCTTCCTGTTCGAATATTTCTATAAAAGTGTTGCCGATGATCTTTCGTTTTTGTTCGGGATCGTGAACGCCGTATAATTTTCCGAGAAAAGTATCCGATGCATCGATGATATCGAGATTCATCTTGTAATGATCGCGAAACACCTGCACGACCTCCTCACTCTCACCCTTTCGCATTAATCCCGTGTCGATGTGAAAACAATACAGCTTATCGCCGATCGCTTTATGCAGCAACACCGCTGCAACCGATGAATCTACACCGCCGCTCAATGCAAGAATGACGCGTTCATCTCCCACTTCATCCCGGATCTTTTTTACTGCCTGCTCGATGAATGAGCCGGCATTCCATCCGCCTCTACAGCCGGCAACATTATACAGAAAGTTATGAAGGATCTCTTTACCTCCCGGTGTGTGAACAACCTCCGGATGGAACTGCACCCCGTATATTTTTTTATCGACGTTGCCGATAGCGCAGATGGGAGAGTTGGATGAATACGCAAGCACATCGAAACCATCCGGCAGTGATTTCAAGGCATCGCCATGACTCATCCAGACGGTTACAGGTTCGTGGTTCGCCTCAAGCAGCCGCGATCCTTTTTTAACCGTCAGTTCTGCCCGACCGTACTCACGTTTTGCCGAGCGGTCTATTTCACCGCCAAATGTATGGGCGATTACCTGCAAACCATAACAGATACCGAGGATGGGTTTATTCAGTGAGAATATTCGATCATCCGGTAACGGTGCATTATTTTCATAAACACTCGACGGGCCGCCGGAAAAAATGATCGCAGCGGGATCCAGCTTTTCAATTTTTGAAAACGGTATATTAAACGGATGGATCTCGGAATAGACCCCGCACTCCCGAACACGCCGTGCAATCAGTTGTGTATATTGAGAACCGAAATCGAGAATGAGAACAAGTTCGGATTTGTGCATGTTATTTTTTATACTGTGCTATTTCTTCTCTTACTTTTGCCGCAAGATACATTTTCATTAAAGATTGATACGGCACGTCTTTTTTGTTTGCCAGCATTTTCAGATCGTTTAATAGTGATTCGGGAAGACGTATGGATATGGATTTGGCCGACGGTTTAAGATCGGGAAAATCCATGTGTTCGGCTTCATCCCAATCGATGAATTCGGTCGAGTCGTGCTTGCTCCAGAATTCCCGCTCTTCATCTTCGTTTTTGAATTTCGGGATTTTTTTTAATTCTTTCGTCATAACGCCTCCTCTCTTTCTTTGACATATCTCTGGCAGAGATTACCCGTAGAAGATTTCCTCTTACGGTAAAAACGACGAACAATCGTCTTCCTGTATTTGTTTTCCCGAAGAGATAAAATCGTTTTTTGCCCCCTGATGATTCACTCTTCCCGGGATATACAAATCTCGGATAATTGAAAAAAACTTCCTCGGCATCGGTGTTAGCTATCCGGTGTTTTTCCCAATTTATTCCGGTATTACTATGATCCCAGTTAAAACCTTCAATTTTAACCATCTCCACCTTTGTATATGCCCAATATATACAAAGTATTTATTTGGGTCAAGACCCTCATAAAAAATTTTTATCTTCTGATTCCCATCACACCCATCATTCGACCGCTTTTTTTCCCGTCGCGCCGATATGAGTGATACCGGTTTGGGGTGCAAATAGTACACTCATTCCGGTGTTCGATATTTCCCTCGTTCACACCTGCATTTACAAGCTGCGCTCTGTTCACGGCAGGAATATCAAGATGAAATTTTCCGTTCGATTTCGGGCGGATAAATTCAGCATCGAATTGGCCGGCTACTTCTTCACCTACTTCGTAACAGCATACTCCCGCCGATGGCCCGAGATACACAATAATATTTGCCGGG
>SKXH01000232.1 GCA_007128495.1 Bacteroidota bacterium | reverse complement strand
GCCTATGCAGGCAGAACACAGATACCGCTGCTCACCAAGGTCGATGATTGGGTGTATAACTACGATTACGGCTATGAATTACTGCTTACCCATTTTAAAACGCAGAGTCTGAAAGGATTCGGCTGCGAGAATTATACCACCGGTATCAATGCCGCCGGGGCAATAATGAATTATCTGAAGGAAACGCAGAAAGCAAATCTCTCGCACATCAGCCGGCTCAGGCCGTATGAAACGACAGATTATATCGTTCTGGATCAATCGACGCAGCGCAATCTTGAGATCACGACGCAGCTTATGGCGGGCGGTGGCACCGGTACATTGTTTTCTCTGCTTGATAAAACGCTCACCCCGATGGGAAGTCGCCTCCTGAAACAATGGATTGCCCGTCCGTTGAAAAGATTAGATACAATCAATAATCGTTTGGAAGCGGTTCAGGCATTTTACGATGAAAAAACATCGCTCGAAAAGACCCGGGAAATACTTAACGAGATCGGCGATCTCGAACGTTTAACCGGAAAGATATGTACCGGCCGCGCCAATCCACGCGAAATGATACAAATGAAAGCGATACTCGAACGCATCCCCGATTTGCGTAATTCAACCGAAGCATTCGACGCCACGCTGATCAACGAGATACGCGATGCCCTGGATCCGCTTGACGATATCGTCGAAGAAATCACTAAGGCGATCGACGACGATCCGCCTGCACAGCTTTCCGAAGGCAATGTGATCCGCAAAGGATACAGCGCTGAACTCGATGAGCTGCGCGGACTGGCACATTCCGGGAAGTCATGGGTTGCGAACCTGCAGAAACAGGAGCGTGAACGAACGGGCATCCCGTCGCTCAAAGTGAATTATAACAAGGTATTCGGATATTACATCGAGATTACGCATACGCATAAAGACAAGGTGCCGTCCGAATACATCCGCAAGCAAACACTGACGAACGCCGAGCGGTTTATAACACCGGAATTAAAGGACTACGAGGAAAAGATCCTCTCCGCCGAAGAGAAGATGCAGCAGCTTGAAGCAAAACTGTTCACGGCGCTCCGTGAGAAAGTCGGTGCATGTGCAGAAGCCATTCAATCGAATGCATCGGCTATTGCCCGGCTCGATGTACTGTGTTCTTTTGCGTATACCTCCCGGAAAAATAATTATGTGCGACCGGATGTAAATAATGATTTTTCATTGCATATCGAAGGCGGCCGGCATCCGGTTATTGAATCGCTGCTGCCGCCGGGCGAGCGGTACATTCCGAACGATTCGTTACTCGATGAATCGGACCAGCAGGTTTTGATCATTACCGGTCCGAATATGAGCGGTAAGTCGAGTTATATTCGTCAGATCGGTCTGATCGTATTGCTTGCGCAGATAGGGTGTTATGTACCTGCCGATAAAGCAACTATCGGACTTGTCGATAAAATATTTACGCGTGTGGGGGCATCCGATAATATTGCGGCAGGTGAGTCGACATTTCTTGTAGAGATGCACGAGGCGGCGAACATCGTTAACACTGCGACCGAAAGGAGCTTAATATTGCTTGATGAAGTGGGAAGGGGGACGAGCACATTCGACGGCATCAGCATTGCGTGGGCATTGACCGAACATTTGCACGACCGCATCGGTGCGAAAACGATATTTGCGACACATTACCATGAACTGAACGAACTTGCCGAAGTATTTCCCCGTATTAAAAACTACCGCGTCGATGTGCGTGAATACGGCGATAAAGTTGTTTTTCTTCATAAAGTTGTTCCGGGATTTGCAGATCATTCCTATGGTATTCAAGTAGCTCAGATGGCAGGGTTACCTTCCGACATTACCGACCGGGCAAAGAAAATCCTGAAAAACCTCGAAGAAGCCGGACTGACGCTACGAAATGTCGATGATGCAGGTAAGGCGTCCCTTAAAAAAGATGACGTTCGCAAACGCCTTAAAGAATCCAAAGAGGAATTGCAGATGGCATTGTTCGAAGTGAAGGATGACAAACTCCGGCAGAAGATACGTGAAATCGATGTTAACAAGCTTACACCGCTTGAAGCGTTGCAGTTGCTTGCGAAGTTGAAGGAGGAGGCGGGGGAGTGAAAAGGGAAAAGGGAAAAGTGAAAAGGGAATAGTGAAAAGTAAAGAGTGAAAGGGGAAGATGTACGTTTATATTTCTCAATCCTTCTAATTTTAAATGCTTATGTTATTTTGAGGTATATGCATTAAAGCAGGGAATGTGAATTATTTCCATTGTTTTCAATAATGCCACGGATTTCACTGATTTTTTTTATCAAATTTAAAATACATTATACCATATATAATTGAGGCGGCACTCCGTAAAGCGGAGCAGGCGTGTAATCAGTGGCTGAACTACCTTTTTAGAGTTAGCTCAACTATTTTGCTGTAATATCATTATGTCTTCATTACCCCGTCATTCCACCTTCGGCCGCGTCATTTCAAAAACTTCGTTCGTTGTACAATACTGCGGGCCGCCTAGCCGGCCGATTATATTGAGTGAATCCGGATCGATGTGATACCGTTCATCTATTTTAACATCGGGATTCAGATGCCAGCGTAATACCTCACCGAGGATGAGATCGTTCGGACCTTCGCCGATCTCGATGAGCTTGTAGAGTTTGCATTCCATGTGAACCGGTGATTCCGCCAGGCGCGGTGGCGAGACCAATTCCGAAGGAATTATCTGCAGGTTTGCCTTACTGATCTCACTTACATCCGGCGGATAATCGCCTGACGCAATGTTCATTTTTTCGGCAATATTTTGAGATACGATATTCACCACGAACTCACCGCGCTCTCGTATATTGCGGGCGGTATCTTTTGCATTTCCTTTCCGGTAGCCGACCGAGACCGATATGATCGGCGGAGAGGAGGTAACGCCGTTAAAGAAGCTGAATGGTGCCGCATTGATAACACCGTTGTCGCCGATGCTGGTAACCAGTGCGATGGGGCGCGGAATGATCGAGCTGATCATTAACCGGTATCGCTCCCGTGTTGATAATTGTGATGGATCAATATGTTTCATATTCACTTATTTTCATTGTTTTTATTGATAATGGCGGCAAGTTCATCCACCGATCCTGCCGGTTGATTGACAAGAAGATTTGCTAAACGCGGGATAATGAATGGACGCGTTAGTTCCGCTCCATAATGCCCCTCAAGGTACTTGTTTAAAAATGTTCGTTTGTCAGTCGATACCGTAATCTTCCCTTCGCTCATGATGCCAATATGAGTTGATAACGGAAGAAAGGTATCGATATCGTGGCTGACAACTATCACTCCTTTATGTATAAAAAGAAACCTGATAAATTGCAAGACCAACGGTTTGTGTTCCCGATCTATTCCCGCAGTTGGTTCATCAAGGGCGATAAAGGGAGCGGGGATGACCGCTGCAATCGCTAACGAGAGCAGCTTTCGTTTGACCGGCGGCAGGTCAAACGGCGATACATCGAGATATGATCGTAATTGCAGCAGATTGAGGATATGCGATTCAAGTTCCGTATCAACGGGTTTTTTAGTTACTTTCGCAGTGAATCGCAGCTCATCCTTAACCGTGGGGAGTGAAAATTGTTTTTCCGGTTGTTGCGGCGACAGTGATATGGTAAAAAGACGTTTTTGTTTTGTGCGTAATTGTCGTACGTCTTCTCCATTCATTGTTATAGTGCCGTCGTACTCTTTCAATCCTCCGGCGAGTACTTTTAACAGTGTGCTTTTACCGGAACCGTTCATACCTGCAAGCAAATACACACACCGGTCGGGTATCGTCAGATTAACGGAATGAATACCCTGCCCGTTCGGATACCGGTATGATACATTCTCACACGTAATCATCGTATCGCTCCGGCTATTCGACGAATATAAAATCGGCTTGTTAATGTGGAGGGAACATCACTCGATTGGAGTGTCTGCCGTACATGCCGGTATAATTCTATCCAGGCAGGTAATTCACATTTAATTTTTTCAGAATCAATTGCCTGTATGAAATCCTGAGGCGAATCAAAAAAAAGAACATTGTTTTTTTGAATGACAATAAACCTGCTTGCAAATGATGCCCAGGCATACGGGTTCGGATCGGCTATGATTATTGATCCCGCGTAATGGCGGAGAATAGTAAGTAAATTTTTTACTCCGGATACATCAAGAAACATTGTCGGATTATCGAGAATAAGTACCGCCGGTTCACGGACTATCATCGATGCAAGCGCAATCTTGTGCCGCTCGCCTCCCGACAGTTCATCGGGATCGCGCCCGGCGAGTTTTTCAATGTCGAGTTTCTTTAGCATCGCCATAACTTTTTCACGGATTTGCTCCGGCTGCATACCGGCAAGCTCAAGACTAAGTGCAATTTCTCCGAACACCGTTTCCTTGACACCGCTGATGAGCAAATCGGCGTTCGGAGGAACATAGGCAATCTTTTCAGTTCGATCGTGCGATTCTATTGCGAATACCGATTTCTCCCTGAATGTTATTACACCGTCGGATGTGTGCGCGGGATAGGTCCGCTTGAGCGTACCTGCCAGTGCGTGACAGAGAATTGTTGCACGTTCCTGATGACTGCTCAATATGCACACGCGGTCGCGTGGATGAATCGTAAACGATGCATTGGTGATGAGCGGATTTTCCGGTTCATCGAAGCATGAGAAATTCTTAACATCGATCATAAAATTATACCGAATAACAAAACAACCAATATGCCGGTTATTAATACAATTACAAGAAATCTGTCTGCGAGTGTTTGCATATCCGGATCGAGCGCCGTGCGTTCGTTAAGCGCCATAAACCCGCGCATTTCAAGTGCGACTGCGCGGTTTGAGCTTTCTTCGATCATCACATATAAAAGCGGAATGAGGATTTTAATCGTCGCTCTCCAACGCTGCCACACCGTATCGAGAGCAATACCCCGCAATTGCTGGTAAAACTGAATTTCATTCAGGTTATCTCTGAACCGTTCGACGAATTTCAAACCATTGATCAATATGAAAACCAGCCAAACGGGGAGGTTTCTTTGATACAAGTATGAACCGAGCCGGTGAATCGAGATAAGATTAAAGAAAGCAATGATACCGGTAAACAGAAACAAAATGCGTGAGGTCATATCGCCGGCAGCGGTTAAACCGTCGTATGACAGCCGTATGCCGGCGATAGTAATCCATCGCTCGGTTTCCGGGTATATAAACGTCATAAATAATCCGATTGCAATGCAGAGAGGAACAACGATTTTCAGGATTGTATGGAGGATCTTTTTCCCGTTAATATGCATTCCAAACAATAATAATAGAACTGCACTGAGCGTTAAGCGGAGTTCGGTGCTGAGTATAAATCCCGCAATAAGAATAAACAATAAAAAGAAAAGCATCGGTACGGGATGGGGGAGGTGCCGTATCATGTTTTATTGGTCTGC
>SKXH01000046.1 GCA_007128495.1 Bacteroidota bacterium | reverse complement strand
TTATTCCGTAACGATCACGTAAATCGAGAAATATAACGCCGCCCAGATCACGGCGGGTATCGATCCAGCCGTTTAAAACGACGGTCTCTCCGATATGCTGTTTTCGCAACTCACCACATGTGTGCGTCCGTTTTAGAAAAGTTTGTTTATCGTTTTTAACAGTTTCCATGTATACCGCTGGTGATTAATTGTCAGTTTACGACAAGGTGACCTTCAAACTTAAAAAATGCCGTAAACCTATAATATACAAAAACCTACCCAAGGGAGCAATTATTTTCAGGAAGGATATGGAAGGGGGCACAGGTTATGTGCCCCGTGAAATGTTTTATGCTTCAACGACGTGCTTTTCAACTTTTTCAACAAGATGTCGCTTCGGTACAGCACCGACAATTTGATCGACAATCTGGCCATCCTTAAAAACCAGCAATGTCGGAATACTCCGGATGCCGAATTTCCCTGCCGTTTGAGGATTTGAGTCGACATCAAGCTTGGCCACTTTCACTTTACCTTCGTATTCATCGGCGATTTCCGCAACTAAAGGTGAAACCATCTTACACGGCCCGCACCATTCCGCCCAGAAATCAACCAGAACGGGGGTATCGGCTTTGAGTACTTCGTTTTCAAAATTAGAATCAGATACTTCAACTGGTTTCATAATTATCTCCTTCGTTAAATAACATTTATCTAATTAATTTGTACTGAATTTTCTCCAAGCAACCTGTGAACCTCTTCGAGGAAAGAATCATTCGCGTCGATCATATACTTTCGGCTGTGCCATTTCTTCGATACCGCCGGATCTGCATTTTCAACGACAAACGTACACGAACAGTTCCCTTGATGCTTTTCAAAGATTTCCCGTAGTTTTTTTATATCATCTTCTTTAACTTTGTTCAGGTCGATACAAATCACAACGTGTTTTGCATAGTGCTGGTGCACTTCACGTAACGGATATACAACTGACGGTAAAATTTTCAATGTATCGTCCGTCGGCTGCGCTTTCCCTTCAATTATAACTAATGAATCCGGGTATAGCAAATGCTTAAAGTTTTTATAGGGATCCGAGAAAACGATCAATTCACCTTTCCCGGTAAAATCTTCCATTGTAATGAAGGCCATTGTGTTTCCCTTCCGGTCGATCTTTGTTCGCACACCGGTGATAATACCGCACACGCGGACATTCGAATCGAACTCGACGAGGTCTGCCTCACCGAATTTCGCCGTTGAAAATGCCTCGACTTCGTGTTCATATTTTTTCAACGGATGACCGGAGACATAAAAACCGAGCAGCGATTTTTCCCGTGAAAGTTTTTCAGCTTCGCTCCAGGATTCAACATCCGGCATAGAGGGGTACTGCACCTCTACCTCCTGCCCCTCCCCGCCGATATCAAATAGATTGGATTGACCGGCAAGCGCATGTTTCTTCTGAGACTGTCCGTATGTTACGGCCCTGTCAACCGTTTCGAGTAATCTGGCACGGTTCGATTCGATTGTATCGAAAGCGCCGGCCTGCACTAAACTCTCGATGTTTTTTTTGTTGACCGTCCGCAGATCAACCCGCGTACAGAACTCGAATAGGTTCTTGAACGGCCCTCCTTCATTTCGTACCCGGACGATCTCGTGAACAGCGCCCGTTCCGACATTTTTAATTGCCGCAAGTCCGAACCGGACTCTATCGCCGGCAACGACAAAATTCCAATCACTTTCATTTACATCGGGCGGCAGAACGTTAATCCCGAGTTTCCGGCACTCATCGATAAACAGTACAATCTTATCGGTGTTGTTGATCTCACTGGTCATCGTCGATGCCATAAACTCGGCCGGGTAATGGGTTTTCAGGTACGCAGTTTGATATGCGAGGACCGAATACGCCACACTGTGTGATTTATTAAATCCGTACGAGGCGAATTTATCAATAAGGTCAAATATTTCTGTCGCGGTTCGTTTCGGTATACCCTTCTTCGCAGCACCGGCGATAAACTCTTTCTTTTGTTCCGCCATAAGGGCTTTATCTTTTTTGCCCATCGCACGGCGCATTATATCAGCAGCGGCGAGCGTAAATCCGGCAATGACGCTTGCAATTTTCATAACCTGCTCCTGATACACAATGATACCGTAGGTTTCCTTCAGTATCGGCTTGAGATCGGGATGCAGGTAGTTAATTTCTTTGCGTTCGAATTTACGGTCGATGAAATCGTCGATCATGCTCATCGGACCGGGGCGGTAGAGTGCGTTCATCGCAACGAGATCGTTAATGGATTCGGGCTTCAGCTTTTTGAGATAATCCTGCATACCCCGCGATTCAAACTGAAACACGGCAACGGTCAAACCTTTGGAGAACAACTCAAAGGTCATTGCATCATCCATAGGAATTTCATCGAGATCGATCTTCTTTCCATCACGTTTTTCGATCATCTCAATCGTATCTTCAATAACGGTAAGGGTTCGCAATCCGAGAAAATCCATTTTTAACATGCCGGCATCTTCAAGATCCTTCATGTTATACTGTGTCATCAACTCGGTTTGCGGTGTTTTGTATAATGGTACATATTCACTGACCGGCCCGGGTGCAATAACCACACCGGCAGCGTGGGTGCTTACATTCCGGTTCATCCCCTCAAGCACCGTCGATATCTTTATCAAATTTTTTATTTTCGGATCGCTGCTTGATTTCAGCCACCTCAGCTCCGGCACGGTTTTCAACGCTTCCTGTATCGGCATAACCCGTCCCTGCGATACAGGTATTTGTTTCGTGATCGATTCAACCGTGCTCAACGGAATACCGAGCACCCGGCCGACATCCTTAATCACCGCACGCGATGATAACCTTCCGAACGTTATGATCTGCGATACCGATTCCGCGCCGTATTTCTCACGGACATATTGAATAACTTTTTCACGCTTCCGGTCGGAGAAATCGACGTCGATATCGGGCATACTGACACGATCGGGATTGAGGAAGCGTTCAAAGAGCAGATCATACTCCAGAGGATCAACGTTGGTGATACCGAGGGCGTACGCTACAATACTTCCCGCGGCGCTGCCGCGTCCGGGTCCCACCAGCACTTCCTTTTCTTTTGCGGCACGTATAAAATCATAGACGATTAAAAAATACCCTGAATATCCCATTGTTTTAATCACGTCGAGCTCTCTTCGAACCCGCTCTTCAATTTCAGGAGTAATCCTGTCGTAGCGTTCCCGTATTCCTTCATGGGTAAGTTTTTCGAAGTAATCGTCCAGCGTATTCACACCCGCATCGGCGGGGATTGGGAAGTCGGGCATGTGGTTAGTTTTGAGGTCAAGCTCGACATTGCATTTCTCTGCTACCTCCAGCGTCGATTCGATCGCCTCGGGCCATTCTCTGAACACCTCGTGCATCTCCTCGGCACTTTTAAAGTAAATCTGATCCGTACCATATCGCAGCACATCGATATCCTGGGCGTTTGTGCTGTTCGCGTCGGGGATCTTGAGCATTACGTTGTGCGGTATAGCATGATCTTTCTCGATATAATGAATATCGTTCGTGCCGATAAGTTTAAGTCCGAGTTCTTGAGCGAGACGAGGCATGCCCTCAAGCACATTCTTTTCGGGGGCATAATTATGGTTCTGAATCTCAAGATAAAAGTCGTCGCCGAATATATCTTTATACACGATCGCCGCTTCTTTCGCAGCATCATAGTTACCGTCAACAAGATGCGCAGCAACAACACCTCCGGCACAAGCCGAAAGACACACGATACCTTCGGAATAATCTTTCAGCAGCTCCGCATCGATGCGGGGTTTATAGTAAAAGCCCTCGGTGTGTCCGAGCGTGCAGAGTTTGATAAGATTTTGATAACCGGTATTATTTTTTGCCAGCAAAACAATATGATGATAGACATTCCGCTTCCCGCTTCTGCCGTTACCGTTTTTACCGTTCCCGCTCTGCTCGTATTTATCGAACCGGCTTCCGCGGGTAACGATATAAAACTCCGATCCGAGTATCGGTTTGATACCGGCCTTTTTTGCCTTCTTATAAAATTCGATCGTACCGAACATAACGCCATGATCGGTCAACGCGAGCGCCTTCATATTATGCCGTACTGCTGCATTGACAAGATCGTCGATCGTTGTCGCACCGTCGAGCAAACTATAATGAGAATGGTTATGTAGATGTACGAATTCAGCCATACAAACTTATAGAAAAATTTTTTTACACGAAGTTAAATGCCAATAATTTGAGTTCGGTCATCGCTTCCATTGCATAACGAATTCCCTCACGTCCGTGACCCGAATTTTTCACACCGCCGTACGGCATGTTATCGATCCGGTATGTCGGGAAATCGTTTACGATCAATCCACCCACGTCGATCTGATCGTATGAATAAAATATATTTCGAAAATCGTTCGAGAAAATTCCGGCCTGCAAACCGAACTCGCTGTCGTTCACGCCGTCGATGGCTTCCTGAATATCGTGATAGCGGTGGATCGTGGCAACCGGTCCGAACACCTCCTCGCAATATACTTTCATATCGGGCAGTGTGTTGGAGAGCAATGTCGGCTCGATGATATTTCCTTTACGCTTTCCGCCATGCAGCACATTTGCACCACCCTCTTTCGCCTCCTCAATCCAAAACTCAACTCTATCTGCTGCATCCTTATCTATCAATGAACTGAGGATGGTTTCGTCTTCAAGAGGGTTGCCGATCTTGATCTCTTTCAACGCTTCTTTGAACCGCAGCAGGTAATCCTCATATATGTCTTCGTGGACAAACATGCGCTGCACCTTAATACAGACCTGTCCGGCATTTGCATACGCACCGAATACAATTCGCTTGACCGCATAATCCAGATTCGCTGTACGGTCGACAATCACTCCGGCGTTGCCGCCCAGTTCAAGCAACACTTTCTTTTTTCCCGCTTTGCTTTTCAATTCCCACCCTACCTTCGGACTCCCGGTAAAACTGAGCATCTTAAATCTTTCGTCGGTCACAAGTTGTTCTGCAACATCGATCTGACACGGAAGCACGTTAAACGTACCCGGAGGAGCGCCTGCATCCAGTACGATCTGGGCTAACCAGAGTCCGGTTAACGGTGCCTGCGGCGGCGGTTTTAGCACCATGGTATTACCGGTAGCAATACACGGAGCGATCTTATGCGCGATCAGATTCAATGGATAATTAAACGGAGAGATACCGCTTATCGGGCCGATCGGGAACCTTCGTGTGAGCGACCACCTCCGTTCGGAATGAGACGCGAGATCGAACGGAATGGTTTCGCCATAGATACGCTTGGCTTCTTCTGCAGCGATGGTGAACGTGAATATTGCCCGGTCAACCTCGACGATTGCCTGTGATACCGGTTTTGCAGATTCTTCGGCCATCGTCAGTGCTATTTCTTTGCGCACCTTTTTCAGCCGTGATGCGATCTGCAGTAA
>SKXH01000212.1 GCA_007128495.1 Bacteroidota bacterium | reverse complement strand
TTGGCAGCGCGCGAATTTTTCGTTTACCGGCAATCCTATATCGAGCAACATATTCAATCGTTCATTATGACTGTCGCTTTTAATTTCTTCACCGAGCAATTGATATGCAAAAAACCTCAATCGGCGTTGCGCAACGATCTTCGAGTCTTGTAATTTCAGCGTTCCGGCCGCGGCATTTCGTGGATTTGCAAATACCTTTTGTCCTTGTTCTTCTCGATATTTATTGAGATCGAGGAAATCTTCTTTGAACATTAATACTTCCCCACGCACCTCAAGATTACCAAGTTCCGAACCGTCATTACGGAGACGCAGCGGGATACTGCGGATGGTCCGTAAATTCGTTGTGATATCATCGCCCTGTGTTCCGTCTCCCCGTGTTGCACCGAGCACGAAAACGCCATTTTCATAATGCAGCGTCACCGCCACACCGTCGAATTTTAATTCTGCAACGTACGCTATATCGTGTCCTTTTAAACTACTGCGCACCCGCCGGTCAAACTCGTACAACTCATTTTCGTTATACGTATTCGACAAACTTAACATCGGACGCGTGTGTGTTACGGTGGGGAATTCCTTTGTCGGTTCACCTCCCACACGTTGTGTCGGGGATTCCGGTGTTCGAAGGTCGGGATACTGTTCTTCGAGCTCTATAAGTTCACGCATCAACCGGTCATATTCCTCATCCGAGATAACCGGATCGGCGAGAACATAATACCGGTAATCATGATCGAGTAATTCTTTTTGTAATTGTTCGATGCGCTTGCGTACTGAGTCGGGAGCGGATTGGCGGGTCATTGTATAATGTTTATTATTGAAAAAATTTATCGCTGTATGCCATCACGTGTAATATGTAAATTTCTGACTACCTGCCCGGGATCACCGAGCACACCGATACTATCATCGTTTACGGTTATACTAATGCCGCCCGCATTGCCGACCGTCATCATGAAATCATTCGCTGCTTTCCATTCCTGTTGCCTGCCGGGTGGAAAGATAAATTCTTCCTGAACAAGATTATCGACAGTAATCGTTACCCAGACGGTATCGATTGTTGTCACAGACAGTGATACACTGTCACGCGGTTCAGTTTCAGCGATTGCGGGAGAGTCGACCGGTTCTATAGTTGTTTGTTGGGCGTGTTCTTCCATTTCGCGTATTACATCCTGAAACGGACGCTCTGCAACGGATTCTTCGGATGTGCTGAATACACTAATGAGCAAATACACAAACAACGCAATTCCGCCGATAATTGCTAACGATAAAAACATTGTTTTTAATTTCGGTGTATTTATTTTTAAATCTGATGCTCCGGTTTGTGCGGCAGAAACCTCTTGTTGCTGCTCCGGTCGTTGTCGTGCATCATAATCCTCTAATTGAGCCCTGACCTTTTTATCGTCATAACCAATATATTGTGCATATTGCTTTATAAATGCTTTGATATACGGTTTTGGCAGGATATCAAGATTTCCTTGCTCAATGGCTTCGAGAAAATGTACGTTGATCCTTGTTGCCCCCGCTATATCCTGCAGGGAGATCTTCTTTTCGAGTCGTGTTTTGCGCAGTTCATCAAGGAACTTCGGATCCAATGATAGCTCCGTTTATAATTATTACTACACTCAATTTCCAATAAATTATAAAATAGCCAACGTTGGGGTGAAAAGCAAACGTCTGTGTAATCGGTGGCCTTCTTACAATTATTATTGTAGAGTTAGGTCATATATAAAAAAAACCAAGGGAATTTCCTTCATTGAGGCCGGTGGGAACGGTAGGATTTATCCCGCGTAACATTAGACGCATAAAAAAGCCCTCGATGAATTTACTTCACCGGGGCCTCTGTTGCTCGTCGGAACGGCGGGATTTGAACCCGCGACCCCTTGAACCCCATTCAAGTGCGCTACCGGACTGCGCTACGTTCCGATTATTTTCACTTCACCTTTTCCAACAACTCTTCCAGAAACTTTTTTACTTCGATTATATCGTTACGAAGTTTCTCGTCCTTTATCTTTGGTGCTTTTGCCGGAACCGATATTAACTCCAATTGTTCACCGGTTTCAATTTCGGGACTCCAGTTTTTGAGCACCTGTTTTGCTCCCTCGATGGTATACCGTTCATCACGAAGGAGCTTTTTGATAAACAGAATAAGCTGGATATCACGATTCGTATAGATCCGGTTCCCGGCTCTGTTTTTCGAGGGTTTTAGTTGCTCGAACTCCGACTCCCAGTACCGTAATACGTACTGTTCAAGATCGGTGATCTTGCTCACCTCACTAATCGAGTAATAGAGTTTTTTTATCGAATGTTTCTTCATATGATACTTCATATAATACGAAACGGGAAATTAAATATCAAGCAGTTAGCTTCTCTATTACCACAAACGCAACGACCGTATTATCGGAGTGCGACATAGATATCAACACCTTGTCTGACCCGATACGTTCGGCAAGTTTTCCATACAGGGTAATTGACGGTTGGCCGAATTCGTTATTTGACACCTCGATGTCCCGCCATCGAAACTCTCCCCGCCAACCGGTAGCAATTGCTTTGCTGAACGCTTCTTTTGCGGCATAGCGACCGGCAAAATGCTGAAACGGTATTTTCTTCGACCTGCAGTACTCAATCTCCCTATCGGTGAATATCTTCAGAACAAATCTATCACCGTGCCGCTCGATCATTTCACGGATGCGGTCGATTTCGATTATGTCGATGCCAATTCCCTGTATCATAAAAAAACCACATTAATTTTCGTTTTGATTATCAACGATCGTAATTATATCCTGAATATCGTTTATTTCATAATCGGCACCGGAATTTACCGTCCCGAATATATCCCCATACCGTGCGAACACCGTCTTCATCCCGACCTTTGCCGCACCTACCATATCACGTTCAGCCCAGTCGCCGACCATCAATGCCTCCGATGCATCGGTACCAAGCCGTTCGAGCGCTTTCCTGAATGGAACCGGACTCGGTTTATATTCACCGGTATCCTCGTAGGTCAGTACAACATCGAACAGGTGATGCAGATTTAGATACGTCAATCGCAGCCATGCCTCGCGGCTGGGTGCATCGGAAACGACTGCAAGTTTAATACCCCTCTTGATCAATTGTACCAGCGTCATAAAAACATGAGGATACGGAACAAGCGCCGCCTCCCGGGCGCGCCGGTATGCAACAATTCCGGCAGCCAACACTTTATAATCGAGTTTGTTTGTTTCATCATACAATAATGTATCAAATACCTTTTGGAACTCTATGCCGCGTTCCCGGTATATGTGATCAATTTTTTGGCGTGCTTCTTCAAACGTAAGTTGTAATCCCGCATCGATCATAGCACGAATGGCGGCATCGACTGCCTGTTTCTTCATTGCCATAAAGTCGACAAGCGTATTATCAAGATCGAATACAATAGCTTTGATCATTGATCAATCCTTTTGATTTTTCCGGTTCTTCACTGCTTCAACACCGAGAATATAACTGAACATTCCGAAACCTGAAATCTGACCGGCACAGACACCGGCAATAACCGATTTTGTGCGGAACGATTCACGCGAGTGGAGGTTTGAGAGATGAACTTCAACCACCGGTATTTTCAGCATCGATACCGCATCCCGCAAAGCATATGAATAATGGGTATACGCTCCGGGGTTAAATACAACACCGTCGATCGGATCATCGAGACACTGGTTGAGACGTGAGACGAGCTTTCCTTCTTCATTCGATTGCAGGAATTCAAAGGAATCTTCGGGGAACGACTTCTCAAGCATCCGCTCAAGATCGCTCAATGTGTGAGTTCCGTAAACTTCGGGCTCGCGTTTTCCGAGTGTATTAAGATTCGGACCGTTGAGTATCAGAATTTTCATCTATCTGTCCTGTCGATTGTGTTTCACGAAGCTGTTCACGGTATCGGGCCATCTCATCGTCAATAACCTGACGTATGAGCGGTTTCATAAAAAGATCGTCTCCGCCGTACATACCGACGACCCTTGACAGCAATGCAATTTTTTGCGGAAGGGTATTTTTTTTATTCATTACAACAAGGTTCTGATCATAGAGAATACAATCACCACCTTTAAAATCTCCTTTCTCATACCTGATCTGCAATCCGAGCGATGAGACAAGATTTTCTAATTCAGCAAGTATAGCTTCTTGATCCATATATAAAATACTCGTTACGGAATTATCATCTGATCTTTCATGCCTTCAAATATCCATCCTATTTGTCGATCGAGCATGGGCACGGCGGGATATTTTCCGCCGAATCCGAAATATCTGATTGCAAACATTTGAATTTGCGTCACTTCTGTCCCGTCAAGCACATCATAATCGATGCTCACAGGATACTCATCGGCTATATCCGATATTATGCGTGATATAATCTGATCACTTTTCTCGCGGGTCATAATCGATGCGATCGATTCTTTTACTTCTTCGAATGGTTGATTAAGATCTTCCTCCGGTTCACGTTTATCGATCAACTTAAAAATCGAGTAACCTTCGGGTACCTGCACCGGTCCGAATCGTTCACCTGGTTCCAGCGTCGCCGCTATTCTTCCAATATCACCGTACAAAGTTGAGGGGAAAAACCCGAATTCACCGCCCTGCTCCGCCGCCCATTTTCGTCGGGAATGCAGTCGTGCAAGCTCTTCGAAATCCCGACCGGAATCTAATTGTACAAGTATGTTATTAGCTTCTGCGCGCGTATCGACACGTATCTCGCGTATATTTACCTCAACGGGGCGAACAAATTGTTCGCGGTTTACTTCGTAATATTCATAGAGATCGTCCTCATCCAATTCTATATCCCGTATCACATCGCGCTTGAGCAATTCTGCGATAAAATGATTTTTCCATGTCTCGATCTCCCGGCGTATATCCGGAAGTTCGTGATAGTTTCGCTCCATTCCCTTATTCGAGAGCACTTCATCGACGACAACATCTTCGATAATATTTCGCAGTTGAGGAAGTACGGGAACATCTGTATCTTGCTGAAACCAGACTCCGAATAACCGGAGTTGATTGAGCATCTCGCCGACCGCCCAGTGATGGTCGCCGTATGTTATAAGGGATGTGTCGAGCTCGTCGTTTAATGCCGCTATCATTTCATCGAAATCGAGGTCGTTAAAAACAATCATCGGATTTCCCGAAAATTGCATAGCACGTTTTTGCTCGAGCACGCGTTCCATTTCACTGAGCAGCAAACCCATACCCCGGCTATGCACCTGAATATGCGTTTCACCGATTACCTCGCCGACAAACTCACGCGCCGCCGGTTTTTCCCAGCGTGACCGTAATTCTTTTTCGAGAGATGGCTTTAAGCGGTTAAATTCCGCTTCCGTCATAAGCGGATCGACCGTCAAATCTTCAAGTTTTACAATATAAAAACCATACTCGGTCGGCACGGGATTTGATACATCTCCCGGTTCCATATCATCGAGGACATCGATGAGATTCGGATGCGTCATATCCCAATCAACATGATGATCGGATATCATATGGTCGGGGTTATCGAGCACAATGCGATCGAAGGGAGTACCGGCCTCAATTCTCTCGTACACCATATCGGCTTCAGCTCTGCTTTCAAAAAACAGAAAACTCACAGAGGCATCGGTCTTCGACCGGAAATATTCCTGACGGAGGTCCTCCTCTTCAACCTCAACGACACCCTGCACTTCGTCAGCATATAATTGATCCTTTACATAAAACCGCTTCATTCGTTCAACCATCTGCTGTACTCCACGATCTTCGGTATACTCCCGCCGTTCGGCTTCGAGTGCAAGTAACCGCTCTGCGATCATTGAATAAAGAATCTCCTCCTTTATGACATCCAGAATTCCTTCTCTATGTTTTCCCGGCCAGGGTGTTAATTCAAACCGTTTTCTAAATTCATCCCGTGTAATGTCGGTCGGCCCGATTCTTGCAACAGGGACATCTCCGTCGTCGGTCTGAGCAACTGACAGTCCGGTTACCCAGGAAATAAAGATTGCACAAATAATCGTATAAATGATTATACTTCTATTCATTTCCTTCACCTCTGATCCTTGTCCTCTGAATTATCGCTCTTATCTATGTGCCAATTCTTGATCCAACTCAAATCGTATGAAATACCGAGCAGATTATCCATACACTCACGGGTCATACTAAAATATCGCCTCATAAATTGGTATTTAACATCATCCGGCGCCTCCTTTACAAGTGTGCGCATAAGCGTTCCGACCTTTTCGACGCCTTCTTTGAATTCAGCCGATAATTTCGGGTATGCCTCGGAGCCGGGCATAGTACGCTTGAGGATGCCGAATACACGATATATGTATTTTGCATGGAAGGTAAGATCGTCAAAAACCTGCTCTTTTCCTTCATCGCGGCTGAGCTGTAAAAGTATGGAAACATCCTCCTTATTTTGCAGACGATTTTGTGAAAATGAATCGACCGAATCGATAAATTGACTTATTTCGCTTCGAATCTCCATGAAACCGTTCACCAAAAAATAGTGTTCAAAAGTTATAATATACTGTTATTTACGAGCAGAATCAACGAAATGAAACAACTTCCACGCAAGAATAGACCGTTATTTATAGTCATCTTAATAATCGTCCTTATACTTGTATTACTCTCCCGAATTTTATAAGTTTCACCCGATATTATTTTTACTATCCACCAATCAACAGGAGACGGAGATGAAATGGATACGATTACTTAAGTTGATAATCATACTAATGGCCGGCAGTTGGTTTTTAAGTCCTGTAGACGTTGAAGCACTCCCCCGATTTGCCGTTGATATGGGTGTGAGTTGTCAGGAATGTCACGTGAACCCTACCGGCGGCGGGATGCGGAATGAATTCGGGGCAGAATACTACGGCAGAACCGTCCTCCCCATGCGAACATACCAGCAGGATCAGCGACTCGACGGATTTTCTACAAGCTTAAATGAGTTTATCCGGACCGGTACGAACTTCCGTACCCTGATGCTATACGAAGACAATGGTTCCAGTACATTTTATCAGATGCAAGGTGATATATATCTCTCGATGCAAACAACCCGTGATCTTCTATTCTATATCGACATAGGATTATATCAAGGTTTTGAAATATTCGGAATGCTTGACATACCGTCAATTGATAGTTATGTGAAGGTCGGTAAATTTGTGCCGGCATACGGTATAAGAATTGACGACCACAACGTCTATACCCGTCAAGGTGCACCGGGTATTATCGATCTTCCATTTGGACCCCGTGCCGAAGATACCGGTGCAGAGTTCGGATATATTACCGATCATACAACCGTTAACTTCGGTGTATTCAACGGTAGTCCGGGTGCGGCACGGTTTTCCGACGGGAACATAAATGCCGTCGCGCTCAGAGGCGAATGGCGTTTATCATCGGAAGGTAATACAAACGGTCTCCTCGGCAGTTCGCTGTACCGGAGTAAAACTTCTGTATCCGAGTCCATCAACTACGGTATATTCGGAGGTATCGGATTGGAGCGGAACTTCAACGTTCTCGGCGAAATAATGTTTGTCAACCGGAAACAGCCACCCGATGCATCTACCGAGAACTACATACTCTTCTTTACCGAATTCAACTATCTTATACAACAAGGTATAGATCTAAAATTACAGTACAATCTGGGGACAGGTGGAACACCCGATAGATTGATACAAGCCATAGGCGTAGGAGCTGAACTATTTTTCCTGCCGGGATTAGAAGCACGCCCCTTATACCGGCTGCATTTCAGCGACGATCTACCAAACTTCAGCGAGTTTATCATGATGTTTCATATATTTATTTAGTACATGAGAATACCACGAAAGGATGAGTGAGGGTGCACCGGTTACCTCGGTTATATAAACGATTTATATTAATATCGATATTGATGCTGTCTCCCGCTTCCGGTGAAAACGGCGAGGATATTGGTACGATCCGCGGCGAGATAACTATTACGAGAGATGACCGTGATGAACTTATGGGCAGACAGCGGATAACAGACAGATATTTGTCCAGATCGGCTCGTTCACCCGAGACCCGACAGCCCCTCGAACCGAAAAGATATACACTTCCGCAAAAAACAGTCATCTACCTTGAACCGATTGAACCGGTTCAGCATCCGCTCGGTTCTTATTCTTCGAACAGAGTGATTCTCGATCAGCGCGAATTGATGTTTTATCCGCATGTACTCGCTATTCAGAAAGGTACTACCGTGGTCTTCCCGAACAACGATGATGTATTCCATAACGTATTTTCTTACTCACAAACCCGACAGTTCGACCTCGGTCGATATCCACAGGGACAATTCCGCACGGTCACATTTGATACGCCCGGTGTTGTCCGGATCTATTGCGACATACATGCCCACATGAATGCAGTGATACTGGTACTCGATAACCCGTATTTTACAACTCCCGATGAAGAAGGAAATTACAGTATACCGGACATCCCTGCTGGCCGCTATACCATTCATTTCTGGTACGGTAGAAACCTTGTTGAAAGCCGGGAAATCGAGATCAATCCCGGAACAGTTTCTCATATTAACTTCATATATTGACGAATATTATGATCCGATCGGTATTAATAATATTTATACTAAACTGTGCGGTATATTTACCGGGAATCAAGGCGCAGCTTGATGTTTACGGACAGGTATCACCTGCGTTCACGCAATCGACAGACGTCACACAGCAACTGACAACCAACGAGGGGCGGCCGACATTTCTCTGGCGGTTAGATGTTCTGGCAGATGCATACATTACCGATAAGGTAACCGCATACGTGAATTTGCGTTCGTATCAGGATCAGATCATCAATATCGATTATCTTGCTATCCGTATATCGGACATTTCACCGTTGGGGTTGAATATACAAGCAGGTAAATTTGATATGCCCTTCGGGAATTTATATGCACGCCGCTTTCCTGCCGATAATTTTCTGTTCGATCTCCCCCTTATTTATCAATACCATACCGTGGTTATGTCTGAATATTTGTTTCAGGATGCACACGAATTACTACAACATCGCGGTCAGGGTGGTTCCGATGCCCTGCCGTCGAGTCTATCTCTACTCGACCGGGGAATTTACGGAACCGGTGTTATGCTGTTCGGGTCGATCGGCATCGTGGATTATTTTGCCGCCTTGATGAACGGCACGGTGAGCAATACAGGCAGTTACGGGAACAGCTTGAACGTGAACAACGACCTGGGAAAGCTATTCCGCATCAGTGTTACTCCTTTTTTGGGATTGACCATCGGAGGCGCTTTCAATTGGGGGAGCTACTTATCCGGAAATGTAGAAGGATATCTTCCATATGGTGAAACTGCCAATGATTATCAGCAATATACGGGCAGCATCGATCTTGAATACAGCCGCGGTCATATACAGGTTTTTTCACAAGCAATTTACAACAACTGGGATCATCCCAATGTCAATGATGCGCTGACCGTATTTGGGTATTATGCCGAGACAAAATACACATTCCACCCGAGATGGTTTGTTGCGGCACGACTGAACCAGTTATTATTTTCAAAAATAACCGTAGACGGAATGGAACATCGATGGGATCACAATGTTTTTCAGATCGAGGGCGGTCTCGGTTACGCGATAGATCGAAACACGCTTGCAAAACTTGTTTATAAAGAAACAATGTTATATGAAACAGAACGAATTTCTAATTCTATGATCTCTCTGCAATTGGTAGCACGGTTCTAATTCTGCATAAATATGAAGTTCAGAAATAAAATATTGGCAGCGATCATCACCATTGTGTTTATCCTCGTGGTCGTTACGTACTTCGTAACAACATCGGTCATGCAAAACCGAATTAAAGCGACATTTTCCGAAGAACTTCTGAGCAACTATTATACCGTATCGGTATTCAATGAATTGCGTAATGAGGATAGTATAAAAGGAAGTCTCGTCATATCGGAATCGCCCCGGCTGAAAGCGGTTGCTGAAGTTGCCGACAGCGTAACGGCACACCAGCTTATGGTAGAAATCAACGAAGGGCTCGGAGCGGATATATTTATTCTCACGGATAGAAATGGTAATCCCCTTGTCGAATTATTCGAAGCGGTTAATTCAAGTCCTACTTTTCTGGAACATCCTAATATCGACCGTGCTCTCGATTTCACGCCGTCGGCGTCGCTGGTAAAAATTAATGACCGGGTGTATCGGATCGCGACCGTTCCTCTGAGCATCGAAGCGGAACTCCTCGGTACCATCACGATCGGCTTCAAGTTGTCGGCCAATGAAACAAAACAGCTTCAACAGATGACCAACAGTGACATTGCACTCATCGCAAATAAATCGCTAATCGACGCCACCGAACAACGGCTTTCTTCTTCGCTTATCGATAATCTGGTTGATGAGGACAACCGGGATATCCGGGAATTCGAAATAGACGGAAATCTTTATCTCGCGATCCCGTTCTTTCTGACCGATAGCATTGCTTACGTTGTCATGAAATCCATTCAAAACGAGCTCAACGCTACGCTCTCACCGCTCAGACAGGGATTATTGGTTATCTCGATTTTTATTCTCGGCGTAGCGGCAATTGTCGGTTCTATTATATCAAGAAGTATCGGCAAACCGATCGAGAAATTGGTTGAAGGTACCAAGGAAATAAGCAAGGGGAAATTCGGATTCAGAAGCGATATTAATTCGAAGGATGAGTTCGGTTTTCTGGCACGAAAATTTGATGAGATGAGCTTATCACTCAAAGACAAGATCGATGAACTTGCCCGGCTCAATATCGATTTAAAAGACCAGAATGAAGAACTCGAACAGGCATTTAAAAAACTGCGTGAAACGCAGGAAGAACTCGTAAAAAGCGAGCGGATCGCCGCTACTGGAAAGCTTACGGCTCAGCTCTCGCACGAAATAAATAATCCGGTACACAATATTCAAAGCTGCCTCGAAACAGCACTCGAGCGGGCAAACAAGAATAACGATAACCGTGAGCTTATTGAAGTTGCTCTCGATGAGGCAACGCGGATGACTCGACTGACACGTCAAATGCTTAATTTGTACCGGACGACTATGAGCGATGATACGTTTGAACGATACGATCTTTCAGAAATCGTCGACCAAACAATAAAAGTAACAAAAGAAACACTCGACAAGAACAATGTGATCTGCCATTCCGATTTAACAAAATCACCATTGCCGGTTTTTTGTTCGAGTGAAAAACTCAAACAGGTATTTTTTAATATAATATTAAATGCAAAAGATGCTATGCCCGGTGGCGGTACCCTGTTCATATCGACTCGAAAAGAGAACGGAAAAGCGCAGGTTATATTCCGTGATACTGGTGCCGGTATCCCGGTAGAAAATCTTGACAAGGTCTTCGACGCTTTTTTTACAACTAAAAGCGAAGTCAAAGGAGTAGGACTCGGTCTCTCGGTAAGCTATGGCATTATTCAGCAACACAACGGAAATATAGAAGTCAAAAACACTAATAACGGTGGTGCAACATTCATCGTGACGCTGCCGGTATATACTGCAAATACTACACAATGACGGTCACCATTAAACATAAAGCATCCATACTCGTCGTAGACGACGATAAGCCGTTCCGTATCGCGACATCGGCTGTGCTGACCGACGAAGGATATACCGTTCAGACGGTCACATCGGGTCACGAAGCAGTCAATAAGCTCCGCGACCATACGTACGATCTGATCCTGTCGGATCTTGTTATGGAGAACATGGACGGCCTTCATTTGCTCGACCACATACACAAACACTACCCCGATATTCCCACCATCATGATCACAGGTTACGGTTCGATAGAAACAGCGGTAAAGGCGATGAAGGCCGGCGCATATGATTATTTAACCAAACCGTGTAATAATGACGAACTTCGTATTAAAGTAAAACGAGCACTTGAGCATACCCGGAATCGTCACGCTCTTTCCTCCTTGCAGGAAGAAGTCAGTCAACTTTACACATTTCATAATATAAAAAGCCGCAATAAAAAAATGCGGGAGATCTTCGGGATAGTAAAAAAGGTAGCGGAAACCGATGTAACGGTATTGCTGCGCGGCGAAACCGGAACCGGCAAAGAATTGATCGCAAAAGCGATTCATTTTAACAGTCCCCGCCGGAATAATTCGTTTATAACAGTCAACTGCTCAGCCATTCCCGAACAATTATTTGAAAGTGAATTATTCGGATACGTTAAAGGTGCATTTACCGGGGCAGATAAAGACCGCAAAGGAAGAGTCGAAGAAGCCGATGGCGGGACATTATTCCTTGACGAGATCGGTTATATCCCGTACTCAGCGCAGACAAAACTCCTTCGTTTCCTTGAAGATAAAACCTTCGACCGGGTGGGCGGCAGTGAAACAATTTCTTCGGATGTACGAATCATCGCTGCCACCAACCAGCCGCTTGAAGACATGATAGCCGGAGGTACTTTTCGTGAAGATGTTTTCTACCGGTTGAACATATTTCCCATAACATTACCTCCGCTGCGTGAACGGCTCGAAGATATTCCATTACTCGCCGAACATTTCATGGAAAAATACAACACATCATTTGGCCGCCAGGTGAAAAGGATATCACCCTCCGTTATTTCAACGATGATGAACTATACGTGGAAGGGAAATGTCCGTGAACTTGAGAATATTATCAAGCGGGCGATCATACAAACCGACGGTGACTGTATTAATTCAATCGATATTCCTGCCGGCGATCATCGCTACGAAAACGATGCAACCCCCGATATCGAAACAGCAATCGAACATAATATTCCATTTAAAGAATATATGAAAAGTATTGCAATGGATGCGGAGATGAAGTATCTCATCACAGCATTAAAATCCCATAAAGGTAATATCAATAAAATCGCTCAAATGATGAATGTCGACCGGAAAACTATATACAGAAAACTATCTGAGTATGCCATCGACATAGAACAATTCCGATCCTGACATCTTTATTGTTGTGACATACATTCCCCACTCTGTAGATAACTGTTCCATAATTATGTGGCGTTGCTGCCACATACTCTGACTTTACCCCTCTATTTCGGTCATAATTTGTGCATTCAGGATGATTTGTATATTGGTATCATTATTGTATGTATTGGATTATGGCCATATAACAATAACTATACTGGAGGGTGATATGAAAACCGGTACTATTACAGCAGTCATTGCAATACTACTCGCCGTTAGCTCAACGCATGCAATAAGTCAGACAAGCTACCAAGCACATTTAAGCGGAAGTAACGAGGTACACCTCCCACCGACAACAGCTTCGGGAACCATTGAGGCAATTCTCGATGGGAACTCGCTTGAAGTATCCGGCTCATTCTCGGATCTAATTTCACCTGTCGACACAAGTATTGCCGGAGGCGCTCACATCCACGTCGGCTATGTCGGTGCAGATGGAGGTGTTGTATTTGTGCTTGACGCAAATCTGGATGCGGATATGAGGGGAGGAACGTTCGATGCGGGGGGCAACACATTTGAATTGGAACCTGATGAAATCGCAACGCTCGAAGAACGCCGCTATTATGTGAACATTCATACTGAAATGTTCCCCGCAGGTGAGATAAGAGGTCAGCTCGTTCCCGCAGCAGATCAGGTATTTCGGGTTAATCTTACCGGTAATAACGAAACACCGCCTATACTCACATCAGGTCATGGCGCATTGATACTCGAACTTAATGATAATGAAATAATTCTTTCCGGATCGTTCAGTGATCTCTCAAGTGAATACACGGCTTCACATATCCACCTCGGTTTCGCCGGCCAGGCAGGTGGAGTCGAAATTGGACTCAACGCAAACTTAGATGATAACGGAACGGGTGGTATTTATGAAGCAGATAACAACACGTACACGCTCACTGAAGCTCAGATTGACTTGCTGCATAACCGGCAATTATATGTGAATGTTCACTCCGGAAACTTTCCCCCGGGTGAGATACGCGGACAGATATTGCCCCAAACTGCTGCCACCTTCCAGGCGAATTTATCGGGAGCGACTGAAACTCCTCCCGTCAATACGGGGGCCTTTGGTGCAGTGGTTATTGAAATGAATGATGATGAGATTACAATTACTGGCTCATTCAGCGGTTTATCCAGTGAATATACAGCTTCACACATCCACCTCGGTTTCGCCGGCCAGGCAGGTGGCGTTGAAGTTGGTCTCGATGCAACCTTAGATGATGACGAAATGAGCGGTGTATATGAAGCCGCGAACAACACATACACGCTTACAGAGTCGCAGATAGATATGCTGCTGAACAGGGAATTATACCTGAATATCCACTCTGAAAATTTTCCGCCCGGGGAGATCCGGGGACAATTACTGGGTGAAGCACACAGCTATTTTTATGGTAATCTTGACGGACTCAATGAAATTATTAACGGAAGTCCGGTCATTACAAACGCCGCCGGAGGAATTGTCGTTGAACAAACTGGCAGACGGCTAATTATAAGCGGTTCGTTTGATGACCTCTCAAGCGATCTGGCAGTCGGTATCGGAGGCGGTGCACACCTGCATGCCGGGGGCCCGGATGAGACTGGTGGAGTAGAGATACCGCTTATCGTAACAACGAATGATGATTTACAGAACGGCATTTTCAATCCTGCCGACAATACATTCGAAATGGATGAAGATACAGAAACCCTGCTTAACGAGGGTCGACTCTATGCGAACATTCATTCCGAGAATTATCAACCGGGCGAAATACGCGGGCAGCTTTTACTCGACCCGCATTTCTTTCCCACTGTTTCTGAAATCCAAACCCCTGAAGACGGAAGTACCATTATACTCGAAGGGGATCCTGATAGCGACCTATCTTTTACCTGGAGTGAAGCAATCGACCCGCGGGATAATAAAGTAGTATACATCTGGCAGGTTGGAAGCGATGAAGAGTTTGATTCATTGCTCGTCAACCTAAATGTCGGTAACGCGGCGATGGCTAACTTCACCGTCGGTGAAGTGGACTCAATACTCGCACATGCAGGAGTTGAAGAAGGAGATTCAATTACCGTTTATCACCGGGCTATAAGCAGCAACGGCAGTCTCAACATTACGGGACCGTCTGCATCGGTCGATCTTATACGGGGTACTATCACATCGGTCGATGAGGATCAAAGAACGATACCCGACAAACTGGTTCTCCATCAGAATTACCCGAATCCATTTAATCCGTCAACCGTCATTACATTCGAGCTGCCGGAACAAGAGGTCGTAACGCTGACAATTTTCGACTTACTCGGCAGAGAAGTAGCAACGCTCATCGATAATGAAGCAATGGAAGCCGGATCATACAATGTGGAATTCACTGCCGGAAATCTGAGCAGCGGACACTATTTCTATACGTTATCGACCGAAACTTCCGCTATTACAAAACAAATGTTATTCATCAAATAATGATGGAGGTAATCGTGATGTTTTTATGGAATAAAGACAGAAAGCTGTTCGGCTTAGTTTTGCAAACAACTTTGCTGACGGCAATTTTTACATTTGTTACTGTGTATGCAGATGAACCACAGGAGCATATAATTCAATTTGGTGACTTTAGTTATGATCCGAGTCAATTGGATGTTGCAGTAGGTGATACAATAGTCTGGCAGGGTAATTTTGCAGCACATCCGCTCGAGTCAACTTCTGTTCCGACCGGGGCTGCGCCGTGGGGACCTATCAGTTCCGGCTCAGAATTCAGATATGTAGTAGAAGTCGAGGGACAATATGATTATCATTGCACTCTGCATCACACATCATATGGCATGAGCGGTTCATTTACTGCAACAGTAACTTCTGTTGAAGAGCAGCGAGAAAGTATACCGGAAGAATTCCGCCTCGAACAAAATTATCCTAATCCGTTCAATCCAACAACCGATATCCGGTTTGCATTACCGGAACGAATGGAAGTTACACTCGAGGTCTACACAATTCACGGTCAGCACATTGCCACACTTATCGATGGAATGCTTGATGCGGGTTTTCATTCGGTAACATTCGAAGCCGGCGGAATATCAAGCGGCATCTACCTATATCGCTTGCAATCGGAACAGTCGGTAGCGACAAGAAGTATGGTATATATCCGTTAAAACAACATTATGAAAAGGGGTAATAAAAAAAGTAGACGAAAGTTATTGAACATCCTCATAGTGAGCTGGGCGGCAATTACATCTATACCGTTTCTATCAACCGTTTTCCGGTATACGTCTCCTCCGAAACGAGAGGGTCCGGTAACTGAAGCAGTTACCACAACAGGGGAGGTGCCGCCCAATACCGGAAAAACAGTTTCTGTAGGGAACAAGCCCGTTCTTCTTATCACAACACCTGAAGGTGAGCGGCGGGCATTTCTGGCAAATTGTACTCATCTGGGATGTGTGGTCCGGTATCGTGAGGAAGAAAACGATATCTATTGTGCTTGTCACCACAGCGTGTTCGATATCGAGGGAGAAAATATTTCCGGCCCCGCTCCCAGACCATTACCACAATTACCTATTGAAATTGAAAATGACCATATAGTTGTAACGGTATCATGATACAATATATAAAAAATAGAGTTTCGCCACTATCACTATCAATACGCGACTGGTATACCGGGCGCTTGCCGGTTGCAACGATTAGAAATCATCTTCAAAAGAAAACGGTACCCCGGCACCGGCATACGGTCTGGTATTATCTCGGCGGACTTACGGTATTCTTTTTCGTGGTGCAATTACTTACCGGAGTACTCTTAATGATATACTATAAACCGACCATTGAAGGTGCGCATCAAAGTGTCGTCTACATTATCAATGAAGTGCCATTCGGCTGGCTTATCAGATCGATTCATAGCTGGGCGGCAAATTTAATGATAGCGACACTACTGCTCCATATGATCACTGTATTTTATCTTCAGGCATACCGTCCGCCTCGTGAATTAATGTGGATGTCGGGTTTCATACTACTCTTTCTTATACTTGGATTCGGTTTCACGGGTTACCTTCTGCCGTGGGACGATGTTGCTTTCTATGCAACACAAATCGGCACTGAAGTGCCTAAATCAATTCCGGTTATCGGACCGACGATCGTTACCCTGTTACGCGGAGGAGAAGATATCGGAGAAGCTACGATACCCCGGATGTATACGCTCCATGTTTTTGTGTTACCGTTTGCGACGTTTCTTTTGATCGGTATTCATTTATTTTTGAATCAATACTATGGTTCAAGTAAACCGGCCGGTACACCGACTAAAGGGAAATCCATCCCATTCTATCCGAATTTTGTCCTCCGTGATATTCGCGCCTGGGGTATTGCGTTTATACTTCTGTTGTGTGTCGCGATCCTTATGCCATGGGGGTTGGGCCAGGAAGCGGATATCCTCCGCCCTGCCCCGGAAGGAGTTAAACCGGAATGGTATTTCATTCCCATGTATCAAACGCTCAATATTCTTCCATCCCACATATGGATATTTGATGGAGAAACAGTACTGAACACGATGATGATGTTAGGAGGGCTGATTGTTTTTCTACTGCCGTTCCTCGATCGCAAGGCAAAACATGAGGAACGAAATTTATTCATTGTATCAGCCGGAACGGTACTCATCCTTTATTGTATCGTAATCACATTATTATCCGGCCCGTTACCGGGAGAAGATCCAGCCGTTCAAGAAACAAAAATAGAATTTCCGTCGTTTGAATATAGAATTAATCTTTTAATGTATTTCATTACCCCGCTGATAATTCTAATATTTTTTATTGTTCTCAAAATCCGGCAACTCGAATTTCATAAAGGGCAAAACTATTATGAGTAAACCAATCAGAGAACACACAATTTTAATTACTCTGGGTTTTAGTGTAGTATTTGTGTTGATCGCATTGCTGAGTACAACCAGCACAGCGGTGGGAGATGCGGATGCCGCCGATACTACTGTTTCTTTTAAGGATGACGTTTACCCTATCATTGAAGAACACTGCCTCCCCTGTCACCTTAAAGAAGAAAGAAATATGAGCAG